>JAEWVL010000220.1 GCA_023396665.1 Spirochaetota bacterium | reverse complement strand
TGGACTTTTTCAGGGTCGTTTCGGCAAAATGAATTTGCCGAAACTCGCATTTTTCTCGGCTTTTTATTCGGAATAAGCCTCGAAAAATGGCGGTACATCCATGTACCGCTTAGCAGTTTGCTGTTTTCAGCAAACTGTTAGTCGGGAGCGGCTGTGTCAATGACGTCCATTTCGATTTACGCTAATTATGCCGCAAGAGAGCATAAAAAAGCCCCCGTTGTATTTCCGGAGGCCAATTTATTCAAGAATACAGTATTTCAGAAAAGATCCTTATTTTCTGAACAGTAAGGATATTACCTCTGCCATATCATCAACCGGATGAAATTTTAATCCCTTCTTCACATGAGCCTGAATCTCTTCAAGATTCTTCTCGTTAAGCTTGGGAAAGATTATCTCTTTTATTCCGGCTCGTTTTGCCGCAATCAGTTTCTCTTTCAGTCCACCGATCGGAAAAACCTTACCCGTCAGGGTCAATTCACCAGTCATGGCAAAATTTGCTTTCGCCACCTTACCGGTTACCAGTGAATAAATCGATGATGCCATGGTGATTCCCGCACTGGGTCCGTCTTTCGGAGTCGCTCCCGCCGGTACATGCAGATGAACGACATGTTCCTCAAAAAATTTCTGAAACTCGGGTTTTTCAGAAAGCATCTTTCGAACGAAACTGTAGGCAATATTCGCCGATTCGCTCATAACTTCGCCTAATTGCCCCGTAATTTTCAGATCGCCTCCCTTCGCCTGTTTAATCGCAATCGATTCAATGACGAGAATCGCACCTCCCATCGATGTCCATGCAAGACCGTTGATCAGTCCCGGACGATCGATGGTTATTCTGTCATCATCGACAAAGAGCTCGGCTCCGAGATATTTTCGTACCGTTTCGATTGCAAGGGGCTCTTTCGGCATTTTTTCGCCCTTTGCTTTCAGTGTTGCGAGTTTTCGACAGATTTTTTCAATATTGCGCTCCAGATTACGAACACCCGATTCACGTGCATAGGCCTGTATCAGATAAATCAAAGCTTCTTTACTAAAAGCTATTTCTTTCTTTTCAAGGCCGTGTTTTTGTAACTGCTTGGGAATCAAATAGCGTTTTGTTATTTCAAGTTTTTCCTCTGTGATATAGCCTGAAAGCCGTATCACTTCCATCCGGTCGAGCAGAACACGCGGAATAGTATCGAGTGTATTTGCCGTGGTTAAAAAGAAAACATCTGCAAGATTAAACGGAACATCCAGGTAGTGATCCCGAAAGGTCGAATTCTGTTCAGGATCGAGTACTTCCAGCAGAGCCGAAGCGGGATCTCCCTGATAACTTTGCCCCAGCTTGTCGATCTCATCAAGCATGAAAACCGGATTTCTTGTTTTACAGATTTTCAATCCCTGCATGATCTTGCCGGGCATCGCTCCCACATAGGTCCGTCGATGTCCCTTGATTTCCGCCTCGTCACGCATTCCGCCCAGAGACATTCTGAAAAATTTCCGGTTCATCGATGAAGCGATCGATTTCCCCAGAGAGGTTTTTCCTACTCCCGGAGGGCCGACAAGACACACGATCGAACCGGAAGCGTCAGGCTTCAACTTGCGTACCGCCAGAAACTCAAGTATTCGCTCTTTCACATCCTCAAGCCCGTAGTGATCACGGTTCAGAATCTTTTCGGCCCGGGAGAGTTCTATGTCATCACTCGTCTTCTCGTTCCAGGGCAGAGCAAGCAGGGTTTCGATATAATTTCTGGTAACAGTATACTCAGATGAATTCTGCTCCATCATCCGAAGCTTGTCAATTTCCTCTTTCAACTTCTCGTTGACTTCGTCATCCAGGTCGAGTTTCTTTACCTTCTCTTCCATCTCGGAAATTTCTTTGGACCGCTCATCTCCGTCGATACCGAGTTCCTGTTTGATAATCTTCAACTGTTCGCGCAGGAAAAACTCACGCTGCTGCTTATCGACTTTATCATTTATCTGGTTTTGAATCTTCTTTTGAATCTCGACCACTTCCATTTCCTTTTGCAGCATCTGCAGCACGAGACGCAGGCGATCGACGACAAGAAACGTTTCAAGAATCTTCTGATATTCCTCTTTCTCAAGGTTCAGAATCGAGGTGACAAAATCGGCGATTTTTCCGGGTTCATCAACGTTAACCATCGTCAATTTCATCTCTTCGGTGAAAAGGGGATTATTCTCCGACAGAAGTTTCAGCTGGCTCAGAACCGAACGTGTCAGGGCCTTGAGTTCGTTGTTCTTGGGATTGGTCGGCAGAATATCATCAACATATTCCACTTCGGCGATCAGAAACGGCTTCTCATTTATAACCTTCTTGATCATGAAACGCTTAACAGAGTTAATCAGAACATTGATGCCGCCATCAGGAAGTTTTATCTTTTTGAGAATCTTCGCTCCAGTTCCAATTCTGTAAAGATTCTCGTTTCTAATATCCTCAACCTCATCATCTTTAAGAAGAACCAGTCCGATAGACCGGGTAGAATTGAGAACCTGATCTACAGCATCAGCGAATCTTCCCTTTGAAATAATGAGCGGGGTAATTATTCCGGGAAAAATCGGTCGATACCGTATCGGAATAATGAATAACTGTTTGGGCATCACCTGATCAATGGAGATCAGTTCTTTTTCAATATTTTCAGCATTAATTATATCATTTGAATCAAATGTTCCGTCACTTCCCATAAAAACTCCCTTGCTTTGATTATATTGGAACGGTTTTAACTGTTGCTCCCGACAAGAGATCAATTTGGATTCTTTCGGAAGATTCTTAAACTGGTCTGAGATAATCACTTTAACAATCACAATAATGCTTCGAGAAAGGTTATCCTTCTGTAGTGTTCTTTATACTATATCAGTTACTCTTAAAAAGTCTGAAATCAATGTTGAGTTTCTTGATTTTATAGTTCAGAATTCTCTTCGTTGATTTCAGTATCTGTGCGGCTCTGGTTATGTTTCCTTCCGTTGACTTCAATACATCAATAATAATTTCTTTTTCGTAACGATCAACCATACTTTCCAAACTGGATGCGGAAGGTTCACGATCTTCAGCCATCTGCAAGGTTGGAGGAAGATGATAACTTCGTATAACCGCTTCTTTGCTTACGATAACCGCCCGCTCAATACAATTTTCAAGTTCGCGTACGTTTCCGGGCCAGTGATAGGCCGTAAGCAGATTAATCGCTTCCGAGGAAATTCTGTTTATATTTTTCCCGGTCTCTTTTGCGTATTTCTCGACAAAGAAATCAGCTAAAGCGAGTACATCAGAAGAGCGTTCCCGCAGCGGCGGCAGATAAAGCGGGAAAACATTTAAACGGTAATAAAGATCGCTTCTGAACTCATTTTTTGCAATCTTTTCTTCAAGATTCTGATGGGTAGCGGCTATAACCCTGACATCAAGAGGAATTTGTACACTTCCGCCAATACGCTCTATTACCTTTTCCTGTAAAACCCGTAAAATCTTAACCTGTAAAGGATATGAAAGATCCCCTATTTCATCAAGAAAAATTGTACCGGAATTGGCCAGCTCAAATCTCCCCTTTTTCTGGGATATTGCTCCGGTAAACGCCCCTTTTTCATGACCAAAAAGCTCGCTTTCAATAAGAGTTTCCGGCAAAGCTGCGACATTGACTCTGATATAGGGCTTATCCTTCCTTTTACTGTTATCCACAATCTCATGTGCAATCAGTTCTTTTCCGGTACCGCTTTCACCCCTGATCAAAACAGTCGTATTGGTCTCGGCAACCATGTAGACTTTTTCAAAAACATCCTGCATAGTCTTCGAATCACCGATAATCTTTGAAACGACACTGCGTTCTTTCAGTTTTAACTGTAATTTACGGTTTTCTTCAATGAGAGCCGCCTCATTAGTAAGAAAATCGATTCGGTACTTGATGGATTGCGCACTTAGTACCGCAACAAAAGAGAGCAGGGCGGTTTCACTTTTTAAATTGTCCTTTCTTTCATCGTTTGGCAGATCAACGGAAATAGTACCGATAACCTGACCGTTAATAGATACCGGAACACAAATGAAAGCGGTACAGGCATTCTCACTTTTTTTTCGGGATCCGGTCTTGTTCAAAAAATCAGGGGATTCCTCAATACAGGGTACAACTGCCGGTTTTCCACTCTGAATAACTGACCCAATAACACCCTCTCCCGGCCGGTAATTACCGCGGATAATCTCTTCTTTCGAGTACCCTCTGAAAAGGTCGACCACGAACTCCTCGCCATGAACATTGCTGATATGTATCATTATCCGGGTAAATCCGCACTTTTCGGTTATACAATCAAGCACCTGATTCAATGTCTCTTCGATCGAGACTGCGGTGTTGAAAATTTTTCCTATCGCATAATATAAATCTGTATAAATCATCTCTTTCCCCGAGCACTTCTTAAGATGTTCTATCGATGCGCTGTGTCAAGAAAATCAATATGGAATTTCGATTAATTAGCATCTGAATCAGTTTACTGCATTTTCATTTGATTTATGAAAGATTCGGGTGCCAGGAACTTCAGTGCTGTTGCATTATTTACATTCATGACAGGACAATGCTCATCTCTAAAATTTTCTTTACGCTTCATTCTTTCCGTGCAAAGTGACTATAGCTGAGTTTATATCGTAATTAGTAATTGGAAGCGGGTATTTTATGTATCATGTATTCAAATTCGGCGGAGCCTCTGTTAAGGATGCCGCATCAGTTAAAAATGTATGCAAAATAAGCGCTTCCTTCTGCGAGTATCCCCTTATTATCATCATTTCCGCCATGGGCAAAATGACGAACGCTTTCGAAAATCTTCTTGCTGCTTTCTTCAAGTCTGAAAAGGGCACAGAACTGGATCTTCGATTAAAAACTATCATCGATTTTCACCTAACGATAACGAAAGAACTTTTTCCTGAAAACCATCCCGTTTTTTTTGAGCTTGAATCGGTTTTCAACGAGATACAATTACTTCTTCAGGGAACACCCTCTCAGAATTACGATTATGAATACGACAAAATTGTTTCCTATGGCGAATTGTTATCCACCCTTATTGTAAGCGCGTATATGAACCAGCAGGGTTTGAGCAACCGTTGGCTTGACGCAAGAGAACTTATTCACACCGATTCACAATATCGTGAGGCTAATATTCTCTGGGAGCAGACGCAAAAGTCGCTCGTCACTACGTTAACAAACGCCACGCAGAATATTTTCATAATACAGGGCTTCATCGGAGCCAATTCCGAGCGCCTTCCGACAACACTCGGAAGAGAAGGCTCAGATTACTCTGCTGCAGCCATAGCCTGGTGCGTTGACGCGCCTCTGTTGACCATTTGGAAAGACGTTGCCGGTGTTTTTAATGCGGATCCCAAAAAATTTCCCGAAGCGCTGTTACACCCCGAACTTTCATATTTTGACGCTCTTGAGTTGGCCTATTACGGAGCTCAGGTGCTTCACCCCAAAACGATTAAACCGCTGGAAAACAAGAAAATCCCGCTCTGTGTTCGTTCATTTATAGAGCCAAACCGGCCGGGAACTGTTATAACATCAGATTACAAGAAACTCAATATCCCTTCTTTTATCACAAAAGAAAATCAGGTTCTTTACACGCTCTCTTCGAAAGATTATTCGTTTATCACCGAAAGCAATCTCAAGGATATTTTTTCTCATATCACCGATCACCGTTTGCGAATAAATCTTATGCAAAGCAGCGCGCTTACATTCTCCTTTTGTACCGATTACGATGAACGGAGGCACAGCCGGCTTCTTGATAGTTTATCTGATTTGTTTACACTGCACTTCAATACCGGCTTGACTATACTTACTGTTCGTCACTATACTGAAGAAGTGATCACCAGCATGACTACTGGAAAAGAGATACTGCTTGTTGAAAAAAGCCGTAACAACGCACAGATTCTGTTCTCCCGATAGTATAGATTCCTGTAAGGCGGGTTTTACATGGTTACTTTTACTGTTAAGACAACGAAAAGCTGCGAGTTTATTGACATAAGCGATAAGGTTTCATCATTTATCCGGGAAAGCGGTATCAAAGAAGGTATTTGTACGGTGTTTGTTCCGCATACAACGGCAGCTGTTACCATAAATGAAAATGCCGATCCTGATGTACTGCACGACATTGCTCTAGGGCTTGATTTCGTACATGACAATCCGGCTTTCAGACATGCCGAGGGAAATTCGACAGCACATATCCGATCATCATTGTTCGGCGTATCTGAAACAATTATAATTTCAAATTCCAGACCCGTTCTCGGTACCTGGCAGGGTATTTATTTTTGCGAATTCGACGGTCCGAGAAATCGCAAAGTTCATCTATCTATCACAGGAAAATAAGGAGCTAATCAATGAAAAGGTTTATCGTTCTACTGTTCGTTTTTATCGTCAATACCTCTGTGTTTTCCCAGAGTTTTTCGGATATAGACAACGAAAAATCAGCAACAAAAAACTATATCGGCAGTCTCGGTGTAAAATTTATGGTCATGGATTATGATGGAGATCCTTTCTATGTCGGTGAATTGCCATCATTTTCAAGAATGGCCTCTATTGTTAATGACGATCTGTTCTTTTACATGGATTCCAATTTTACCTGGGGCTTAACCCACTTTTTTTTCGATTACAGTTTGGGTGCTGGACTCCGGTATTATCCTGAAGTTCCGGTCATTCTCCATAATAATAATTTTCTCAGTTTTTATTCCGGCGGACAGGCCGGCACCTTTTTCTTCAACAATGTCACCCTTCTGGGCAGGGTTGGGGCCGATCTTGAAGTTCATGTAGATAGCGGATCAAGTATTTTCCTCGGTGGAGAATTATTCTACCGGAAAGTGTACGAACTGGCAGGTTATATAGAAAAAGATTATTGGTACATCAGCTCTCCGGGTTGGTCAATAAACGGAGGTTTTCGAGCACATTTCGATTTTAAACAGCGCTCTTCAGGATCGGGCAGAACAAGAACTCTTTAGTCTTTGATACTACGTCTTCTGTAAAGTAAAAAGAGGCTGTCCTGTAAATAGGACAGCCTCTTTTTATCAGTGACCCCTGTGTTTTTTTTTGCGTTTCTCGCAACGAAGACGAAAATCCTTTTCTTCTTCGATCTCTCTTCGTTCACGATCCGCTTTTCGCAAAAGATCTTTTTTTTGTTCGTATCCCAATCGAATCACCTCATAGGCCTTGTTAAGACGGGGAAATTCATTCATCTGCCTGTTTATTTCCCGGGCAAGACGTTTGGGATTAGTTTTTTTTCTCTCTTCGGCCTCTTCTAGCGGTACAGAAGTGAAAGAGAGTTGTGAATAACGCTTTCTGATAAAATCAAAAAGCTCCGGCCCGGTCGGTTCTTCACCGAAGACAACCCGACAACATTTATACAAAGCATCGTCGTCAGTTTCTTCAAAAAGACCGACCCAAAAAGGATCTTCGTAATAAACGGTAAGTGATCCTTTCATACCGCCCTCCTGTGTTATGAACCTCAAAGAAGGGACAACCCGGAGGGGCAGGTTACTGACACCAACAAAGGTGCGTCCGGACTACCAACCGGACAGTGTTTTTATCTTTGAGAAAAGTTATTAATACTTATTCACAAATGTGAATAAGTATTAATAACTTTTGTTTATAGCCTGTGAAAAACCTGTTAATTACGAAATTAATTGATTATTCCTCCGTTGTCGGCAACACAGCAAAATCTGTTGTCACATCATTGTCTTTAATCGATAGCAAACGAACGCCCGAAGATGTTCTTCCCTGTGTGGGAACATCTTTCGCGTTCAACCGTATTACCATCCCTTCCTGAGAAGCGATAATTAATTCATCCGTATCAACAACGGTTTTTATACCAGCGGCCGGTCCGGTTTTATCGGTAATCTTGAGGTAGGCCATTCCTTTACCTCCCCGACCTTTAACGGCGAAATTCGAATAATCAACCCGTTTACCGAATCCTTTGTCCGTAACAACAAAAAGGAAAGTCCCTTTCTTCGCGATATCCATCCCGACGATATAATCGTCCTGCTCGAGTCGCATACCGATAATTCCAGCGGCAGACCGACCCATGGCCCGCATCTTGGAAAGATTGGTTCTGATGATATTTCCCATTCGAGAGGCAACTACGATATCATCCTCTTTGTTAACTTCGAGAGTATTTACCAGTTCATCCTCTTTCTTGAGGGCTATCGCAATGATTCCGTTCTTCTTGGTATTGGAAAAATCATTGATAGATATTTTCTTCATAATGCCCTGTCTTGTCACCATGCAGACATACTTATCTTCTGAAAATTCAGCAACAGAACAGATAGAGGTGATAATCTCTCCGGAAGCCAGATTAATAATGCCTTTGAGAGATTTTCCTTTTCCTGTTTTACCAGACTCGGGCAATTCAAATGTTTTCAGACTGAAAACCTTTCCCTTATTAGAAAAAAGAAGCAACGAATCATGAGTCGAAGAAACACTCATTATACTGATAAAATCCTCTTTTCTGGTCGAGAGCCCCGAAACACCCTTTCCGCCCCGATGCTGTTTTTTAAACATGTCAGCAGAAACCCTGTTAATCATGCCGTCTTTCGTTATAGTGACGATCATATCCTCATCGGCTATAAGATCCGTAACATCGAAATTGGTTATATCCTCTCCGCCCTTCATTATCTCGGTGCGGCGTTTATCGCCAAACTTCTCTTTTACCTCGGCAAGTTCGTTTTTCACGATGGTGAGAATTTTTTTATCACTTGAAAGAATATCTTTTAACTCGGCAATCAGCTTCAAAAGAGCCTGCAGTTCTTCGACGATTTTTTTCGCTTCGAGATTTGTCAACTTCTGCAAACGCATATCGAGAATGGCTTTTGACTGAATTTCTGTCAGCTTGAATCGTTTCTGCAGACGATCATCGGCCTCATCGACCGTTTTTGAACTGCGGATAATACTGATCACTTCGTCAATATTATCGAGCGCGATTTTTAATCCTTCAAGTATGTGAGCGCGCTCTTCGGCCTTTCTCAATTCAAACTGCGTACGGCGGTAAATAACCTCTTTGCGGTGAAGAATGTAGTATGAGAGCATACTCTTCAGATCGAGAACCTTCGGTTCTTTATCAACAAGCGCCAGAAAAATTATTCCGTACGATGTTTGCAGCTGCGTATGTTTGTATAACTGATTTAAAATAATGTTCGCGTTCGCATCGCGGCGAAGACAGATAACAACCCGGTATCCCTGACGGTCAGATTCGTCACGAATCTCGGTAATTCCGTCTATTTCCTTGTTATTGACAAGATCGGCCATCTTGGTGATAAGATTCGCCTTGTTCACCTGATAGGGAATTTCGGTAACAATAATCTGCTCACGGCCTTTGGCGTTTTCTTCAATATCAACGCGGCTTCGTATTGTAATCGACCCACGACCGGTGGTATAGGCATTACGTATACCGTCATAGCCCATAATTATTCCCGCTGTCGGAAAATCCGGCCCCTTCACAATTTTCATCAATTCGGCAATTTTAATGTCCGGTTTGTCGATTATTGCAATTGTCGCGTCGATTATCTCTCCGAGATTATGCGGGGGGATATTGGTTGCCATTCCCACGGCAATACCCGAACTTCCGTTTACAAGCAAATTCGGAAACGCCGCCGGAAGGACATTCGGTTCTTTACGCGTACCGTCGAAGTTGTCGTTCATGTCGACAGTCTCTTTTTCGATATCCTTCAGCATCAGTTCGGCAACTTTATCAAGACGCGCTTCAGTATAACGATATGCGGCGGGGGGATCGCCGTCTACAGATCCGAAGTTTCCCTGACCCTGAATCAAGGGTATTCTCATCGAGAAATCCTGAGCCATACGAACCATCGTATCATAAACAGCAACGTCTCCATGAGGATGAAAGTTACCGATAACCTCTCCGACGATTTTCGCCGATTTCACATAGGGGCGGTCGTGGCGCCAGGCACGTTCGTTCATTGCATGAAGAATTCTGCGGTGAACCGGCTTTAATCCGTCTTTGACATCAGGAAGAGCCCTTGCAACAATGACGCTCATCGCATATGAAAGAAAGGATTCTTTCATTTCGTTTTCTATTTCAACTTTATGTATCTTTTCGGTTAATGACAGCTGTGTGCCGTCTGCTTTCTTTTTCCCTGGCAAAGTATTACTCCTTGCTACATTAATATATTGGCTTTACACTGAAAAATAACGCTTTCAAACAAAAACATAAGCACTGAATTAAAGATCCAGATTTTCAACCAAAGCAGCGTTTTCTTCAATAAATTTCCTTCTGGGCTCAACAGCATCTCCCATGAGAATCGAGAAAATATGTTCCGCGTCAACTTCATCATCCATGTTTATCTGAAGGAGCGTTCTTTTTTCCGGATTCATCGTCGTATCCCAGAGCTGATCGGGATTCATTTCTCCAAGTCCTTTATAACGCTGAAGCGAATATTTCTTGTCTCCCAGTTTCTTGATCGCCGTATCCTTTTCTTCTTCGGTATAAACGTAGGAACTATTCTTCTCGCATTTTATCTGGTAAAGGGGTGGTTGCGCAATATAAAGGAAACCCTGTCTGATAAGATCCGGCATATATCTGAAGAAAAAAGTGAGAAGCAAGGTACGGATATGAGATCCGTCAACATCGGCATCCGTCATGAAAATAATCTTGTGATACCGTATCTTTGAGATATCGAACAGTTCTCCGATTCCCGTTCCTATTGCGGTTATCATTGTCCGTATCTCATCATTAGAAAGAATTCTATCAAGTCGGGCTTTTTCTACGTTGAGAATTTTTCCCTTCAGCGGCAAGATTGCCTGAAAATTTCTGTCTCTTCCCTGTTTTGCCGAACCACCCGCTGAATCTCCCTCAACGATAAATATTTCAGCTGCCGCCGCACTCTTCTCAGAACAATCGGCGAGTTTTCCAGGAAGTGAATTTGTCTCGAGCGCATTTTTTCTTCTTGTGAGATCACGGGCTTTTTTTGCAGCAATACGGGCAAGTGTACTCTGAATGCATTTATCGAGAATCTTGCGAACAACGGCTGGATTATCCTCAAAATATCTGGTCAGAAATTCGTTTGTGGCGGATTCGACGATACCCTTCACTTCACTGTTACCGAGTTTCATTTTAGTCTGTCCCTCAAACTGAGGATCAGGGATTTTCACACTTATTATTGAAACCAGTCCTTCACGAACATCATCACCCGTCAACTGAGCGACTTTTTTATCATATTTCTCTCTTTTCAGAAAGTCATTTAATACCCTTGTAAGTGCGGAACGAAAACCGATAAGGTGCGTTCCCCCTTCATGGGTGTTAATGTTGTTGGCAAATGTAAATATTGTTTCATTATAACTGTCTATATAATCGATAACCACTTCTATCGTAACATTGTCCTTCTCTGTAGAAAAGAACACCGGTTTCTTTGTTATAAGGGTTTTCCCTTCTGTAAGAAACTGAATAAACGAGACTATTCCGCCTTTGAAATAATATTCGTTTATTTTGCCTTTACCCCTTTTGTCTTCAAAAACAATTCGTAAACCGCCGTTAAGAAAAGCAAGCTCTCGTAATCTTTTTGCCAAAGTATCATAATTGAATTCGGTCTCTTCAAAAATTTCCGTGTCGGGAAGAAATTTTACAATTGTACCTGATTTTGCCGTTTTACCAAATTCACTAACCTCACTGGTTGGAACCCCTCTTTTATATGTCTGTTTATACTTCTTTCCTTCCTTCCAAACTTCAACTTCCATTTTTTCAGAGAGAGCATTAACAACCGAAACTCCTACACCGTGAAGACCGCCGGATACTTTGTAACTTTCGTTATCAAATTTTCCACCGGCATGAAGTTTCGTAAGAACTATTTCCAATGCGGACTTTTTGTAGACGGGATGCGGATCGACAGGAATACCGCGACCGTTATCTGTTACTTCTATTGAATTATCTTGATGTATGGTGACAAAAACGGTATCGCAGTGACCCGCCAGAACCTCATCCACAGAGTTATCAACAATCTCATATACAAGATGGTGAAGACCGTTTATATCGGTCGATCCGATATACATCGCCGGTCTTTTCCGAACAGCTTCAAGTCCTTCAAGAACCTGAATACTGTTTGCTCCATATTCCTTACTCATTTACCGCTCCTTTTATAAAGACAATCATCATATTGAACACTGTTAAACCGTTCAATAAGCGTGTTGGTGGTAACAATGCTCGAAAAAACATTATTCTTTGTATCTACTATGATAGACTTTGTATCATCAAAAACAGTTGTCGCATATTTGTCATTAATACCGGAATCAAGAATACTCTCACGAGTAAAGATTCCGATTATACTTTCTTTGGAAACAATATCTCTGTTGCCTATATGAAAATGCATAGCTATTTCTTAAACCTGTTCTTCTTCTGAAAAACGGATATACTATCAATGACGGGGCCGAATTGTGCGTTAATATTTTTCATAATTCCGGATTTCGAAATTTGAAAATCGCTGGCATATACGGGATGATCTGCTAACACTCTTAATTTGCCTTCTTCAAGAGAAACAGGAGTGGTATGGGTGGATAAAACGACTCCTGCAAGAGCAGTCCAGTTTTCACGGATTTTTTCGAGAGAAATATCCTGTTGAATATTGCATAATGAGAACAAATTATCAAAAAGGTCACCAACAGACGTGATCTTATTGTTCCTCTTTGTTTTCAAACTGACAGCCATTGTTTATTTCCACTATGCATTGCCGATTTCCGGTTTCTGGGATGTCAGCGGCATCGGTCACGGCAATTATCATTTGCGATTCTTTACCTAATAAACTAATTAGATTATGTCGTCTTATTTTGTCAAGCTCTGAAAATATATCATCGATAAGAACTATGGCTTTTTCTTTTACCTTTTCCTCAATAATCCTTTTTTCGGCAATTTTTAATGCCAAGGCAGCTGCTCTCTTTTGGCCTTGTGAAGCGACGAATATGAAATTTCTGTCATCTACTTTAAAATTGAAAGAATCTCTATGTGAACCGAAGTGATTAACTTTATATTGCAAATCCTTGTCCAGACCTTCCGTAAGACGTGATAATATTTGTTCATATGATTTATGTTCAAGTTGGCTTACATAACATATTTCAGGTACCAAAGCCTGATCACAAATAGACTTGTACAGTTCGTGAAAAAGCGGAGTATACTCGGAAAAAAAAGTATTTCTTTTTTGTGTTATAATGGCAAATTTTTCTGCCAGTAACTGATCCCAATGATAAAAACTTTCTTTGCCTTTATTTTGTTTCAATAGTGAACTGCGTATTTTTAAAATCTTACGCATTTCATTAATTGCAGTAAGAAAATCATGATCTATAGTTGATATTATTCTGTCGAAATATCTTCGCCTTAAATCCGGTGCACCTTCTATCAGTTGTATATCTCCGGGATAAAGAACTATGCAGATCATACTTCCAAAATATGAAACCAGAGACTTCATTTCAGTATCGTCTTTTTTTACTTTTTTCTTTTTCTCACTGATAGAGTAGCCAATTTCGAGTTTTGATACACTTTGTTCTGTTTGAATTTCAGCCGAAATAAAATATGAATCTTCGCCCCATTTTACGAGGACTTCATCACTACTTACCCTAAAACTTTTAATTCCTGACAAGACATATAAAGCTTCCAGTATATTCGTTTTTCCACTGCCATTGGCTCCGCAAAAAATTGTTTCTCTCTCCGAGAATTTAAAAACAGTATCCGCATAGTTCCGGAAATTTTTAAGAACACATTCTTTTACAATCATTGTTAATACCGGAACTGATTGAATACTATTCGTTATTTTTCAGCTGAAGCGGCATGATAACCGAAATAAAACTGGTATCATCTTCTGGTGCTATCGTTAAGGGACTTAATGAACCGGTAATATTCATCGAAAAGGATAGTGTTTCAATTTCTTTTAAAGAATCCATCAGATATTGCCCGTTAATACCAATAACAATTTCTTCACTTTTTTTTCTCTCGATAAATACTTCTTCAATTGCCTCACCAAGTTCAGGTGTTTTCGCGCTAATCTCGACCTTATCTTCAAGAAAACGAAGCATTACTTTAAAAGTCGGTTCTCGCGTAAAAACCATTATTCTTCTCATACAATCTGAGAAGCTTTTTGTATTACAAACAACAGAGTCTTCAAAATTAACAGGTACAACTTTTCTAAAATCAGGAAAAGATCCGTCAACCAAGCGGGAAATAATAATAGTTGATCCTATCCTGAAACAACATTGTCTGTTTGTCGAAGAAAACTGGCAGGATCCGTTATCAAGAAGTCGGAATATCTCATTTATCGTTTTTAGCGGAATTATGATTCCCTGCATCATTCCTGCAGATGAAGATTCAGGTAGAACCTCTTTTTTTAAAGAAAGTCTTCTTGAGTCTGATGAAACAAAATTTACTTCATCATTTTTTTCAGACTCTATATAAACACCGTTGAATACAGGTTTTACACTGTCATAGGAGGCTGAATACATCACTTTTTTCAGAGAATTTTTCAGTTTTACCTGATCAATATCTATGAAATTACCGAACGTTTCAGGTTCACTTTCAGGAAAATCATCTCCTGATGCTATTACAACTTTATAATTTCCCTTGATCAATGGCGATTTAATATTAAGAATATTATCTTCAACTGTTAGATTTATTTCACCATCAGACATTTCTTTTAAAATCTGAGACATTTTTTTTCCGTCAGCAGTAAAAGAGAATTCATCATCAGATTCACAATCAATTCTTGTTTTAATAACAATCTCTTTATCAGTCGAAATAATAAACATTTCATCTTTATACACTTTAAAAAGACAGTAGTTTAAAATAGAATTAACCGATTTTCCTGTAATAATAGAATCAGCTGTAACAATATTTCGGTATAGTGAAGATTTATCAGTTCGTATTTTCATTTGTCCTCTCTTACTAATATTATTAATTAATATTAATCTAAATTAATATAGAAGTAGTATTAATAGATAGTGTTAATATGTTTATAACTGCATTTTAGCCTGAATAAACTGTTGTTTTCAATATTCACACTTCGTAAAATATATGTGATAAAACCTTTACAGATGTACACTTATTAACAGTTGAAATTGTCACATGATAAAAGATTGTTTTGTTAAGATTTGTAAAGAAATAATAAACAATAAAAACTTATGTATAAAGGTCTATCAACATATTATTAACAAAAAATTATGATATAATAGTCCTAACTCAATAATCGCAAAATTATTGTATTAGTATGTATTCTTTACCTAAAACAATATTTCCTGCTAAATAAGCCTTATAATGTACTTGTCACTTGTGAGAAAATTAGAAATAGAAATTTATTAACATATAGATTATTAAATGTTAATAAATTCAGTTTTTCAAATCACCAATAATATCTTCAACAATCTCCTTAAGAGCTTCATCATCCTGTATCTGCGATTCTATGTTATTTCTGGCGTTAATGACAGTTGAATGATCTCTATTTCCAAACTGCCTTCCAATCTCAATAGTGGTCAACTGAGTTAGTTTTGTTGAAAGGTACATGGAAACAAAGCGGGGTTGAATTATACTGGCATGTCTGCTTTTTGATTTTATACTGTCGCAGGTTACATTATAACGAGATGCAACTTTTGTGATAATTTCATCGATACTGACTTCTCTTGATTGCTGAGTTTCAAATAAATGTTTCAGTTCCTGTTTAATAAGCTCTATTGAAGGGGGAATTTTTTTAAGTGTAGTAATTGCCTGAAGATTTATCAGAGCAGATTCAAGAGAACGTATGTCAGATTTTATTCTTCTGGCCATATAGTTTGTAATTTCATCAGACAAATTCAGATTTAGAAGAGCAGCCTTTTTTTTAAGAATAGCCTCTCTCGTTTCAAGAGTAGGGGCCTTAATATCGGCAAGTAATCCGCTCTGAAAACGTGTACGAAGTCGATCGGTGAGTTGTTGAAGCTCTTTCGGGGGTCTGTCGCAAGTCAAAACGATCTGTTTTTTGTTTACATGAAGTTCATTGAAGGTGTGAAAAAACTCTTCTTGTGTCTGATCTTTGCTTGATAAGAACTGAATGTCGTCTATCAACAGGATATCAACATTTCTGTATTTAATCTTCAAGGATTGAGTCGTTCCTGACATAAGAGCGTGAATGAATTCACTGATAAACTGTTCACAGGTAACGTATATTACTTTCAGATAGGGTTTTTCCTTTGAAATTGTGTTACCGATAGCCTGAAGAAGATGAGTTTTGCCTAAACCGGAATCTCCGTATATAAACAGAGGATTATATTGTCCCGCAGGATTATTCGAAACAGAAAGAGCGGCGGCATGCGCAAATTCGTTATTCGGTCCAATTACGAAAGTTTCAAAAGTATAATTGGGGTTGAAAGACAAGGATCCGAATGAATTCTGTTGAGGTGTCTGTATTTCCTTTTTTTCAATTTTTGGGGCACTGTTTTCAATCGTGGTAAAGGCGCAGCCGATTTTTGAACCGGCAAGATCTGACAATGTGGTTCTTATTGTTGAAAGATAATTATTGGAAATATGCTGCACGGCAATATCATCAGGAACAAGAACAACAAGCGTATCATCCGTAATTGAGAGAGCTTTTGTGTCTTTGAACCAGTTATTAAAGGTCTGTTTGTTCATCTTTTGTTGAAGATGATCCAGTATTTTCGTCCAAAGAACATTATGATCTGAAAGCATGACCTACCCGTCTTATTAACAAATGTTAATAACTTTGTTATTAATATTTACCGTTTTTATTGAAAATGTATAAAAAGATTTCACAATGGATTATCTAAAAAAAACATTTTCACACCGGCATGATTTACGTTTTAGAGATTTGCAAGCCTCTATGGAGAGGCTTTGTTTTATCACTTCGGTTAGATGTTTTGTGCAAATTCCAATTATTTATGCTTTTTGACTTGGCTATTTGGCAATCAATTAATTCTTACTTTTTTTTTATTTATAGATTTTGTTAATAGAGTGTTAGTAAAAGTTGACAGTTTGTTAATTATAGTGGAAAAGACCCATTAATAAGAATCAGACAAGAGGAGAAATGACAATGAGTGCCATCATTGCAGATATCGAAAGAAATGACAAAGAGATTATTAGAATAGAAGTTTCCGAGTTTAAAGGGAAAGAACTTATCAATCTTCGTATTTGGTACTATCATCAGGAGGGTGAATACCGGCCAACACCGAAAGGGGTTGCTTTGGATATAAGTAAATACGAGCAGTTAAAAGAAGCAGTTGATAAAATAGGGGAATACATAAAAGAAAAAGAGACTAATTCCTGAAAACGGGAATAACCATCTATATCACATCGTCAATAAAACGATGTGATATCAGAATGATATATGAAGAAGAGAGATATCATCTTTTTGGTTTTTTTTGAATTTTTTGTATATTTGTTCCTGCAAACGATCACAAAATTCCTTTCCATCACAGTTTAAATTATTGAAAAAGAATTCTTTCAGGGAATCTACATCAAACTCCTTGCCATCTTTTCTAATTTCAATGAGTCCGTCTGTATATAATAGAAGGATATCACCTTTTTCCACCTGTACTGTTTTTTGATCATAATCAGCATCTTCCATTATTCCTAAGAATAAACCGGATAGTGTATCAATGGCAAAAATTTTATTTTTTGATGCTTTATATAATAGAGGCTGAACATGCCCGGCGTTGGAAAAATGCAGCTTCTGTGATTTTTTATCATAAACCACATAAAATGAAGTTACGTACTGATCTTCGAGCAGCAGTTCAATAAAACGATTGTTAATTTCTTTGAACACTTTTTTTGGTGAAATAAGTCTCGGGGCATAGATAGAAAAAATCATCTTGCTCATTGTGACAACCAGTGCAGCAGGAATACCATGACCAGTGACATCGCAAATAAGAAAACCTGTCATATTCTCATTTAATTCAAAACAATCGTAAAAATCACCTCCAATTTCTTCAAGAGGATGGTAAAGACCATGCACTTTCGGGTATGCTATTTCGAAGGTATCGGGAAGAATGAACTGTTGAATTTTCTTGGCTGCAATCATCTCGTTTTTAATCTGGCTGTTTTTTTCGAGTAATTGATCATGAGCTTTTTTCGAACGAAGAAGAGAATAAACCCTGGCTACAAGTTCTTTCTGGTTTATCGGCTTTGTCAGGAAATCATCAGCACCAACGTTTAATCCCGATATTTTTGATTCGAGATCTTCATTTCCAGTCATAAGGATTATCGGAATGAAAAGATTTAGCCTTTTTTCTCTGACTGACTTGAGAAACCCAATTCCGTCCATATTCGGCATAATAAGATCGACCAATACGAGATCGAATTCAGTTTCAGAAAATTTCTCAAGTCCTTCAACACCATCGACAGCTTCAACAATATTCATTTCAAGTTCTGAAAGTGTTTTTGAAATAACAGCTCTGCTTAGTTTACTGTCGTCAATAACCAGGATGGACGGTTTTTTCTTATTCACGTTGAATACTCTCCGGGCAAACGAACTATAAGCTTATCGAGAAAAATTGCAAGCCGAATACACGAACTTTTAGGGCCAAAGAAAACTTCAGAATTATGCCGGTATAACAG
>JAEWVL010000184.1 GCA_023396665.1 Spirochaetota bacterium | reverse complement strand
GAAGAGAAATTTGTCAATAGCATCATCGTCACTATTGCGCTGTGAGATGGTGGAAAGGATATATATCAACGGAGGAAGTTCGGCCCCCCTCTTACTGGAAATCCCCGCTCCCAGTTCAAGCGGATCGATTATTGAAGCCAGATTATAAGGCTCGGATAATGCGTTGTAACGATACTTGTCGAATGTGTAATTGTGCGGACAGTGAAGATATATAACTATACATTGCTTGCCGGGAATATAGAGGGAAACGAGTTCGACACCGCTGCATTCGATATGACGCGGCCGCAAAATGATGCTCTTAAGGCCGGAGATTTTCTCAATTTCGGGATAAATGGAGAGCTGAAAGCGAATAGTTCCCGAATCGATATAGTCGACTCTTCCGTTGGGATAGTCAAGAGCGGGTGTCAGTATGTCGATGCGGCACTCTTTTTTCTTGAAACGATCAACGGTATACAGCGAAGGCGCTGCGCTTATTATGGCATCTATTTCCTCCGTGACACGCTGCTCTATTTCGTTTAGTGATCCCCCCGGTTCGCCGAAATAATATTCGTGAATGTCAAACATTCATCCAGCCCGTATTACCGGTCCAGGAGGATGTCTGAAGAATGTAGCACATTATGTACTCTTCTATTGTTCTTTTTGGACCTTCCATAACCGCACTGCGTCTGAGCATTGCGTTTTGTTTTCTGTTTCTGAAAAACCGATAGAGCTCGCGGGGATCCGAATCGTTAAACTCAGGGTAGCGCGGTTTTTTGCCGGTGATCGTGTAGAGTTCCTTTTTTGTTACCGAACGAAGCCCGAGGGTTTTCATCTGCTTGCGCAGTTCACAGAGTTCTTCATAGGTTAGAGCGAAAAGAAATTCTTCAAGTGCCGGAAAAACATCGGCCGGAATCGTTGGATCATTGAGAAAACCCATCCAGGCCTGATCGACATCGAGCGACAGGGTCATCAGTTCGCTGGTTCCGAGCATGGTACCGAAAACCGGTCGCAGTTTTTTTCTCGCGTTCCATATTGAGTTGAGAATGGGGGCGAATTCTGAAACGCCGTGATTGAGCCTGTACTCCCATATATTGGCAAGAAGAAACGCGGTGCGATTTCTCACTTTCTCATCCATCGTCTTGTCTTCAATTATGTTCATGAACACTTCTTCACTCATAAGAGTGTAAACAATCTCGGTGATATCCTGAGAAATCATAATTGCTTCTTCGCGAAGTTCCGGAATCGGATCGGCGAGCTGTTTGAGCATGTTGAAAAAATTGATTTTGGCGATAAGATAGCCCTTGCCGAGAACGGCCTTTGTCGGTATGTGCATCAGCTCGTCAATCTGGTCTCTGCTGCAGAGGCTTTGAACAAGCGTACCGGCGGTACGAATGGTACCGTCGATGTCGGCGCTCTTGAAAATTGAGGGATACTGCGATATCGCACGGGCAAGTTCGATCAGTGCGTCAATTTTCTTGTTTATTTTTTCGCGGGCAAGCTCGTTGCTTCGCTTCTGGACTTCTTCCTGGCATTTCCAGATGATGTCGCTTTCTTTGTCGTTGAAAACAACCAGTTCCATAACCCTCCCGTTACAGGCTGTTGAGATTTTTCCTGTAATACGGATTTTTTGGTGATAAGCGGCATGCGGCCGCATAACTGGCCAGCGCCTTGTTTCTCTCTCCAAGTACTTCGTAGGCGACGCCGAGATTATTGATGATTCTATCGGCATCGGAACCGTTGCGGGAAAGACTGGAGAGAATCGCAGCGGCTTCCCTGTAATTGCCGCTTTGCATGTGCATAGTGGCTCTGGACAGTACCTTTTCACTTGCCGCTCCGCGTGAAGGAGCAAGATATTTTATTTTGTATGAACGACGCCAATTGTCCGATTTTCTGATCGGAGCGTAGACCCTGTCGGTGATGCGAAACTGTGCGTGAGAGGCACAGGAACTACAACACAGGATAAGTAACAGGATTGTCGCTTTGTACCGCATATGCCGCCTGAAAAATTTTCTCTTCGTCAAAATGTGTCGCAAGAATCTGCATACCAACCGGAAGTCCCTTTGAATCAAACCCCCCCGGAACAACAAGCCCCGGCAACGCCGCGAGATTTACAGATATGGTGAGAATGTCTGACATGTACATCTGCAAGGGGTCTGAAATTTTCTCGCCGAGTTTGAAAGCGGTCGATGTGGCGACCGGAGTCACGATAATGTCAACCTCGCCGAAGGCTTTTTTAAAATCGTCTATGATGAGTGATCGAAGTCTGAGCGCTTTCAGATAATAGGCGTCGTAGTAGCCGGAAGAAAGGGCATAGGTTCCGAGAATTATTCGCCGTTTTACCTCACTGCCGAAACCTTCACTGCGGGATTTGAGATACAGTTCTTCGAGAGAGAGATCGCCTTCGGCTCGATAACCGTATTTGATGCCGTCATAACGCGCAAGATTTGAAGAGGCTTCGGCTGTTGCGATCAGATAATAAACCGGAACCGCATATTTCTTCATTTTAAGGCTGACCGGTACGAGTATCGCCCCCCTTGATGCGAGAGCGGAGAGATTGTCGTCGATAACTTTTTTAGTTTCGGGGTCTACACCCTCGAAGTACTCTTCAGGGATCCCTATTCGCAAACCCTGCACGCCCTGTTTCATGATCTCTTCGCGAAGCGGTGCTGTCTCAGCCGAGGTTGAATCATGCGCATCCTTGCCGGAGATGACATTTAGAAGTGACAGGTTGTCTTCGACCGTACGAGCAATCGTGCCAACCTGGTCGAGCGACGATGCGTAGGCGATGATGCCGTAGCGGGAGACGCGACCGTATGTCGGCTTGATTCCCGTGACGCCGCAGAATCCGCTGGGAAGGCGGATAGAGCCGCCGGTGTCAGATCCGAGAGCGGCGGGAGCCATGCATGCGGCGACTGCGGCTGCAGAACCCCCCGAGCTGCCGCCGGGTACACGTTCAGTGTCCCAGGGGTTGCGTACGGGACCGAAGTATGAGGTCTCGTTCGTCGAGCCCATCGCGAATTCATCCATGTTCGCTTTTGCGAGTATGCAAAAGCCCTTATCTTTGAGTTTTTGTATTACGCTTGCGTCAAAAGGGGGGATATAGTTATGCAGAATCCTTGAACCGCATGTGGTTCTCAGTCCCTTGGTCGACATGTTGTCTTTCACCGCTATCGGAACACCGTCCCACTGAGAAAGCGGTTTTGCTTTTGCGCGGCGTTCGTCGGACTGTAAGGCCTGCGCAAGCAGATATTCCGGATCGAATGTGATATAAGCGTTTATTGTCGGATTAAGACGATCGATTTCACCAATATAGGCTTCGGCTATCTCTTTTGCCGAGGCTTGTTTCTGAGCGAGCATGGATGCGAGCTCGGCAACACTCTTGCGGGTAATCATTACTCCTCCATGGTACAGAAATCTTCTTTCTGGGAATCTCTAAAAATAAATCTTCGCAACTCGAACCTCGAATAATTCCAATGAAATACGAGGTAAAACCATTGCCGGCTGTTCACCGGCAGCGAAGAGTTCCGATGAAAATACTACCAAAAAAACCCGCATTATAGTCGTTCCGCTCGCCCCGGACGGTCAACCCTTTTTTGAGACTTTAATGTCATCAACAGGACGTATAATCTCTTTCATGTCATAGATGTTGCGAATATACTCTTTCGCGGCTTTGTCCCAGTAGAATACTGAATTGACGGCATTCATGCGAGCAGTATAGATTTCATCGTCACTCGATTTTTTGAAGAAATCTACCGCGCGAGCCAGCGCATCATAGAATGAGTGCGAGCTGAAATCCGAAAAGAGAAATCCGTTTCCTTCGATAGAAGTTGCATCGCTTCCCGGCCGAATCGGGAAAACCGTGTCACGAAGACCGCCGGTGGCGCGCGCGACAAGCAAAGATCCGCAGAGAAAGGCTTCGAGCTGTGATATGCCGCCCGGTTCGTTCATCGACGGCATGAGAAACAGGTCGCATGCCATGAGCGGAACCGCAACCTCCTGAAAACCGATTGCAACGTTTGCACTTTTCGGATAGTACTGACTCAAAAGCCACAAGCCGTGCGCGATTTTCTCTCCTGATTCGTCACCGCTGGAAACGGATCCTCCCATTATTCCCTGACAGCCCAGCGTTCTGAATATTCCCTCCGAGGCGTCGAGCAGTAATTGATAGCCTTTTTGTTCGGTGATGCGATGAATCATGACGAACATGACTATGTCGGGATCGATGAGGAGATTACGTTCGTACTGCAGCAGCATCTTGTACATTGCACGGCGGGCGATGTATCTGCGCTTTTCACCTTTGATGGCTTCAACTGCATCCGGACCGTCGAGAATTTCCGGATACTTTTCCATAACTTTTGCGCACATCGCAGGAGTCTTGCGAACTTCATTGATGCATCCTTCCCAATTGCGAGTAACAAAACCGGAAGCGTCGAATTTCGTTTTCATCCTGTTGAACAGGTCGTTACCGACACCGTTTGAGATGCCGAGCACATTTGAGAGAATATTCTCGAGGCCGTCACTCTGATATTCGATCTGGCGCGCATAGGACGGACTTACCGTAATAACCCTGTCGGCAAAGCGGATACCGGTAGCCATACAGTTGATGCGCTCACCGTGAACAGGATCGAGAAATGAGCCGGCTTTCCAGCCATCAAGATTGAAAAGACTGAAAAGATCAAAACCGTTTTCATAACGGTGATACGCGTCAAAGTACTGCCATCCCCCGTTGTGAACGATGTGAAGATAGGTGTTGTTTTTGAAATACTCGTTGGCGCTGTATGACGAATCGCTTCTGACGACACCGTTAAATACGCCCGCATAAGCGTCGTTTGTAAAGGTGAAGTATGGATGCAGATTGAATGAGCATATAACTTCAGCACAGGCTCTGGCGAAACCGATGCGCCGGCGCAGTTTCTCCTGAGCGGTGAAACCCCAGTACAGACCGTCAAAAAGTTCATGATGATCGAGAAGGTAATAGTTGACACCCTCAACATTGGCGATGTGTACACCGACCTCGTAGTAGGTGCCCATGATGTAAAAATGAACATTGATGCCCGAGTACTTGACACCGTATTTCTTGCAGGCTTCGTTCATTTTGCGTATGGCTTTATCGTCGCCGTTCCGGTAGAATCCGGTAATGACATAGACTTCTTCTCCGTGACGCACAAGCTCTCTCGGAAGCTCGTAAACGACGTTTGCAAGGCCGCCGCTTTTCGAAAAGGGATCGGCTTCGGCTGACATGAAGATAATGGGGCCGCGTGAGTGCTGTTCTTTGATGGTTTCAGTGATGCGTGATATCTCGCTGTCTTTTGATTCGGTCAACTTGTCGATAAGTTTGATAACTGACCTTGCGTCAGCGATATTCGATTTGTAGAAATGATAGAACGAGCGTTTCAGTCCAAGCTCGAGCATCTTTTGTGAAGAAGCTCCTTCAAAAAGGGGGATGATTTTTTCTTTCAGAAGCTTTTCGAGTGCATGGGGATCTTTGACCAGAGCCGCCATTTGCAGAAAAGCGAAATTTGAGAGAAATTTTTCACTGACGGAAATGCCGCAAAGACGGTAAAAAGAGTCTTTGAAAAAATCGCAAAAACTATCGTCAATTGACTCCACTTTTTCGAGGCAGAGCAGTTTTACCCGGTCTACATAGGATACAATCGTGTTTATTCGCGAGACTTTGAGCTCTCTGCCGGTAAAATAACTGTGGGTGCCGGTGATCTTCGAATAAACCGGGTCGACAACTTTGTAAAACGCATCATCCTCTATCGGAAGAACGGGGTTGTCGAACTGCAAGGACGCCGTTTGATTGGAGTCGGCAAAGTTGAACGAGCCGATCCAGATGTTGTTTGCGGTAAATTTCATTGCGGCAGCGACCATGTTGTTGTTGGCCCAGATAAGGTATCCCTTGCCTCTGTTCTGGCGGTGAAAACTGTAGATTTCACGGTAAAAGCGCTCTACACTGCGGTGAGAGGCGTATTCGAAGCGGTTCCAGTTGACATAGATGTTGTCGAGAAACACCTTCCATCCCTCGCCTTCAGCGCTGCCTTCGTAGTCCATGATTATATTGCTGATGAAACTCGTCAGCGTTATGGCCGCCCGAAGACCTCTTTCGCCGAAGGTGTTGATTGCCCGGCGTTCGTCGTGGTTTCCGAGAATACCGAGCAGCTCGGTACCGCGGGAAAGAACTGAGGGATAGTAGTTGTCGTAGATGTGATAGATTTCGCGCACATCCGATTTTCCGTGAGAGATATTCTCGCAGACTTTGAAAAGCGACGAGTTGTAGGGGATAATTCCCGATCTGGAAAGAAAACGCTCGTGTCCCCAGAAACACTCCGCGATATGAATAAAGAATTTCTTGTTATGCTTTCGCATCGCCTTCTGTATGCCGGTCATCAGATAGTGGTGAAAGGGGATGGCGAGCGAGTCCCGGCACTGGCAGTCGTAGTAGCCGGTCGTTATGAAGTGATCATCCCAGCGGTCGTTGACGATGATGCGGCCTTCAACCATCTCTTCGTGAGAGCGCTCGCGGTCGTAGACGAAACGGAAATTGTTCTTTTTCATCATAATGGGAACAGCGTGAGCGGAGTCGAAGCGGATACCGTCTATGTCGAATTTCTCGATAAGTGTGGACACAGAGTCTTTCATCCACTCCCAAACCTCAAAGCGGCGATAGTTGAGCAGTTTTCCATCGTCCCAGCTGCCGTAACGACCGTCTGTCGCCGAACGTGCGACAAGGCGGCCGTCTGAGCCGTAACAGAAAACAACATTTTCATCTGAGAGATGATCGCTGTGCCGATTAATATGTGGAATACAATCGACGATAATCCTGATTTCATGGCGATGGGCTTCTTCGACCAGCTGCTTGAATTCTTCCTCACCGCCGAGATTCTCGTCGACATCGATAAGGCTCATCGGTGAAAAGGGTGACGGTGATGTGGCGCCGGCAGCCCAGTCTTCGCGGTGTGAACCCCTCTTTTGCATTCCGAGCAGATAGATCGCGGTGATGTAATAGCGGGACTTCAAATCCCCGAGGTGCGCGGTCAAATCAGAGAAACGACCGGTTCTGATAACCTCACCGTTTTCATTGTAAACAAGACCCTGATGCCCTTCTTCATCCATCCACCACATTTTCGTGTGACCGTGTATGTCAGTGAAAACCTGCAAAACCAGTTCGCCCCGCAAATCGGGCATGACGTTGACCCTTCCGCTCGCTCCATAGACGCTGACCCATTCGGCGCGTTTCTGGCGTTTCCTGTGTACGACAAAATCGCAGTGGCCGTATTCGTTAAAGAGCACTTTCCCCCTGTAACGCCGGGTCTGTTCGTCGTATTCGAGCGGATAATCGTCAAATTCGATGTCGTCATTTACAAAGATGTGCTCAAGAGTCCGATTGTGATAGATGCGGAGAAAATAGTCTCCCTCGGGCAGATCGAAGGAGAAAGCGAAAGATTCGCCTACATGAATATTGATAAAGGTGAGAGCCAGAGGCGCTTCATACTCTTTCAGGGAGAGAACGCGCTCAAGAATAATATTGGCACGATTACGAATCTCATGAATGTCGTGTCCTGAAGCCGAGACGAGCAATCTTATGATTTCACGCAGCGACGAGCGGTCACCGCTCGTCTTGTATCGCTTCGCAAGCCGTGCGAGCGAATCGATGGCTTTCACATTCTCGTTGTAATCGAGATTGAAGTCGTTCTGATATATGCGGGTGTCGAGCATTTCGAGAAATTTGTCGCGCATTTTTTTCTGAAAGGGTTTGCTCTCTTTCTTCTCAACCGGCTCGGTTGCGCGCAGTTCGGTTTGCCCAGTGTATGAAATAAGCGCGTCAACGAAGCTGTTGAGTGCGATGGCGAAATCAGCGCTCTGCGTTTCCAGATGGTGAAATCCGGTTTCGATGGCTCTTTCCTCAACCTTCAGGATGTGAAGAAAGGTGTCGAACAGTTCGCGACCGCCTCTGCGGGATTCGTCGTCAAGTATGTCGAAGGTTTTCAGACCGAGATAAAGAGTCGGCAGCTCCTGCCAGAAAGGACCCTGACCGATGTGCGTTATCAGAGTTGTTTCGTTGGAGATGTGATATATCGTAGGTTTTCCCGGAAGCTCCTTGATAATAACGATACGACGATCGTGCAGAGAAGTGTAATCGCCCTCGGCGAGAGCCAGGTGCATGATGCGAATCGCGTTCGTGATTCGTTCTGAAAGTCGGGTGTCTTTTTCGAGATTACCGCGAAGGCTGAAATCATCTTTTGCCATATCGATAAAAACGTTATTCTTGATGTCGATACAGCGGGATCGAAAACGGTCTATGTCCGGAGTCGTTCTCATGTCGGATACGAGATCAGCGGCCGGAAAGAAAGAGAAGGCCCGGTTTTCCTCGAAAGCGCGTGTTATCTCGGCTTTGATATTAGAGCTGTGCAGAAGATGCTCGTCCTTGAGAGTGTAACGGCATAGTCCTGCGGGATCACTTAATGATTTATCAAGAGCTTCTTGCATAAGGGCATCTCCAAGAATAGTTATGAAAGTGTATGAGGAACGGATGCAATATTAATGGCCTCGTATGGAGCGGATGTCCGCTGTTACGTTCGTTGTACAATATGACAATTGTATAAGGGAAGCTCTAAAAACATTTGATGTTCCCTTGTGCTTACAAACATCGGTAAAACCGGTATTAGCATTTGCTAATAAATACTTATGCTGTTTTATGGAGGTAACCATAAAAACTGAAAAATCAATTCTACCGAGAATCTACGCTTGTAATCGAAACAACCCGAAGAGAAAAGAGTACACGCTTCATGTAAAAGAGCAACCTTTTTCTTGGACTGGCGCCGGAAACGGCGATAAAAATTTGTTATGAGGGGAAATACCCGGGGTTTTGAAGGCATTAAAAAAGGTGCGCTAAGCGCACCTTTTTTAATGTGTATCTCGATTGTGCACAAGTGTTCATCTTCTGCGTTTCTTACGGTCGAGTTCAGCCTGAATTTCCTTGTCGTCCGCGCTCTCACGCTGGCGAAGAACAATTCGGTATCGTATCGAAAATGAAGTCGGGCTTACAGGTCCGTTGAACTTGAAGGACCAGCGTTGTATGTCGTCGGTGATCATTTTGTCGATTTCTGTAATATAGGTGGACTGAAGAAAGCGGACTTTCATCAGACGGCCTGAATCTGGATAAAGCTGAATTCGTATCATCCCCTCGGTTTCACGGTCTACGATGTCATATTTCTTGAGTCGCTCCATGAAAAACTGATCACCACCGCTGTCTTCAAGACGCTCGATCCTGTCGGTGTGTGATTTCTGGGAGACGTAGTATCCGTCAGACATCATAACGACCCTGAACAGCTCTCCGCCGTTCTCTGCAAGCCAGGCGTCATTGATTCTTTTGATCGGATCAACCCTTGTGGTGATACAGGATGTACTGCTCAGTATCATGCAAAATGCAAGCAGCATCAGAACTGTTGAATGACTAAAAGCTCTCTTTTTTCCGGATGGTCTTTGTTCAGCGGAAGTATCGAGAGAAAGTTTTGCCGGTTTCATAATTTCCTCGCAACAGAATTTTGTAACAGTTTAAACGAGCGTGATCCTGTCCGTTCAAAGTGGTATAAAGCGCGGTGGTTTTTCTATTTCAAGCCATTTTTGAAGAAATTACAAGTTGAAAGAAAAAAGCTGAAAAAAAACCGAAAATTGCGAATAATACCTAAAAACTGGAGGATAATTGTTTTGTTCCACGTTAAAAAACTTGATTGATGAAAACAGGTGAGAACGTTTGACGAATACTGCTGAATGCCTGAAAATGGAAAGGATTGAAAACAATAAGTCATTTACAAAAAAATGCACTCCCTCTTATGTGGAAGCACTGGTCTTTTCTTTTTATAGTAACAAAATGGATTCAGTGGAAACAAGAGGATGTTTCTGCATCCTTCTTTTTCAAAAATTGCCGATATTTGCGGTAAAAATCCTGTTTTTGACATGAAGTGAAGCGGTTCCGCTTGCCAGACAGCAGGATCGGGC
>JAEWVL010000164.1 GCA_023396665.1 Spirochaetota bacterium | reverse complement strand
GCGTGAAAGAGCCCTTAGCATACCCCAAAAACTTATTAAGTGCCTGCCCCTTTCAAAGGAAGAAACAAACACGCTTTACCGTTTGCTCTATAAAACCATGGCGCACATCACTTCTGATGAAAACGGGCATTGAAACGACTCACGGACGCAACAAAACTCAGTCATCAGACAAAGCCAGTTTCAGCGCCATGCCCGCAAACAGCACCGAGAACGATTTTTGCATGATACCCATAGCTCCTTTTGTACTTCGCATCCACTTGCTGATGACGCTCGCAAAGATACCGTAGCAGACAAACACAAGAAGTGTCATCAGCATAAACACCAGACTCAGCACCATCATATTCATCGTTGTCGAAGCGGTATTGCGCGGAACAAACTGCGGAAGAAACGAGAAAAAGAAAAGAGTCAATTTCGGATTCAACAGATTTATGCAGATTCCCCTCAAAACGATACTGCGATAGTTCTTGCCCTCGCCTTCATTTTTGAATGTGATAGCCTCTTTATTGTTCCACATCGACCATGCAAGATAAAGCAAATAAAGCGATCCGCATACCCTGATCAAAAAAAACACTCTCGCCCCCATATTCATAAGAGCGGAAAGCCCCAGTATGCAGGCCGCAAGATGCGGAACAATACCGAGGGTGCATCCCACGGCCGCGGCAATACTGTGCCTTTTGCCCCGGAAAAGTCCGCTCGAAACTGTATAGATGACTCCTGTACCGGGGAGCAACACAACGACCAAAGCTGTAACCAAAAATTCCATACTGATCATAGCGGCCTCCAGACATATGTTATCATGATTTTTTTAGAAGTTTCCAGCAATAATGGATTCTGCTGTCATGAAAATCAAGGGGTATTGTTTTTGCACTTATATCATAAACCTTGAAACTGTCGAAAGCAGATTCGTCGAACCGAAATTTGCGTGAGTTGGTACTGAAATAGATAACTCCGCTTTCATTCAGCAGCTTTTGGCTTTTCAGTATAAGAGATACGTAATCGAGCTGAACGTCAAACATATTGTCCATCTTTTTCGAACGGGAAAGCGTCGGCGGGTCAATTATTATGAGATCGTAGCGTTCTTTACGCGAGTACGCCTCATCAAGATACTTCAAACAGTCGGCACGCTCAAAAAGATTATCGGTTAATGACAATTCATTGCGTGCCATGTTTTCTTTTGCCCACGCTATATAGGTGTTGGACATATCGACCGTCCTGGTGAAAACAGCGCCATGAAGCGCGCAATGCACACTGAAAGAACCGGTATAGGCGAAAAGATTAAGCACCCGCTTTCCGCCGGCCTCTTTGGCCGCCATTTGACGGGTCTCGCGGTGATCAAGGAAAAGTCCGGTATCGAGATAGTCTTTCAGATTGATCAGGAACGTTGCGCCATATTCGCTGACAGTGAAGAATTCTTTGCTCTCTCCTATCTTCTCATACTGTTCGGTCTTTTCCCGTTTGATTCGAGTCTTCCAGAATATCACATCAGGCTTCACCGCGAAAAGCGTAAAAATAGAATGCTCCACTTCTGCAACAAGTGTCTCAGGGGGAAGATCATCTTCACGATTTTTCGAATAATAATATATGCAAAAGCGGCCGGCATAAAAATCTATCGCGATATTGTATTGGGGGATATCCCTGTCATATATGCGAAAACAATCGGTACCGCTTCGTTTTGCCCACTTGCGTATGTGCCGGTAGTTCTTTCTTATGCGGTTCGTCAGCGGAGAGTTTTTATCCTCACCGTCAACAATATCGGGAAGTACTATAAAATTTTCTGTCATATCGTATCGACCTCAACGGGAATCGATACTACGATACGCGAAAGCGGTGCTGCCTGACAACACAAAAGCGTGTTTTCGTCAATCTACCTGCTTGATCTGTGTCGAGCCGGCAATCTTCTGATCTATCTTCGGTCGGCCTCTGTAAAAAACTGTCCCGGATCCGGCACTGACAATGCTCAACTCTTTTTGCGCGTATACGGCCACCTTACCGCTGCCATTCATATTCACCGTAACCCGCTCGCTCTGCAAATCAAGCGCATTATATCGAGCCGATCCGCTCACATCTACAGAAGATTCAATTACATTTCCCTTGATGAAAATGTCAGCACCGCCTGATATTTCTGTATTTAGCTTTCTGGCACCAAGCGAAGCCAGTCTGACAGAGCCGCTGCCTGACATTCTGCACTGAACAGTATCCGCCCTCAGGCGCTCAAGTTCAAGATAGGCACTGCCGTTACTCTCGATACCGCAGTAAGCGAAACTCAACTCTTTCGCGATCAACTTTCCGCTGCCGCTTATCACGATTTCCAGTTTTTCACCGGATAAGGGTCCTACTTCCGCTTTTGCCGCACCTAAAACACGAATTTCCTTTAGCTTTGTAACAGAAACATTCCAGATAACCGAATCTGAAGGGACGGGCTGCAACAGAAGAGGATCCCGCGAGAGTCGAAGCTCGCCGTTCACCACCTCGGTTTTCAGATGTTTCATCAAAGATTCATCCGCCTGAACCGACACCGAAGAAATTTCACCTTCATATATACGTAAAGTACCGCATCCACGCAGCTCGATAGTATCAAACATAGCGACCTCACGCCGCTGCTCCACAAGTGAACCGGCACAAAGATCGTTTATCCCCATGATAATAATGAAAGATGCAATCAGTTTCTTCACAGCAGACCTCCGCATTATTACGCAAAACCTTTCAAAGGCGAGCAAACAAACTTCTACGAGAACGAATAACTATTCCTGCAAACTCAGTGTACTAACCTTTTCATTCAATGTCCGCAATACCAGTATAATCTGATATGTCAGCACCTATGTAACAGCGCATATGGAAAAAAGTGACACATTTTTATTTTTTGCACACGTGAAAGAAGCAAGTGAGGGCAAACCGAAGAGGCAAAGACCAAAGCCGACAAAACATGACTGAGGGGGTAAAATACGCAAAAATTGCGGAAGGCCAATGTCCGTATATTCGTTTCTGAGAGAGTATGAGCTACTCTACCTGATAAAGCCGGTTAAGATAGGGTGAAGGATCCACATAATCGGTACCGATTCTTATCTGGTAATGAAGCATATGACGCATCGCATTTCCGGTTTTTCCGATATAACCGATCGTCTCACCCTTAATGACTTTTTGCTCAGGTTTAACTGAAACACGCTGACAGTGTGAGAACACCGTAGTAAAACCGTACTTATGCTTGATCACAACAGTAATACCC
>JAEWVL010000127.1 GCA_023396665.1 Spirochaetota bacterium | reverse complement strand
GTGCCTGTATGGCGACGATTATCGTCAGCAAAAGCACGAAGGCTTCACGAAATAGATTGAACCTGCTTTCCGGATGTATCATTATGCACCAGCCTGATTGTTCAGGGAAAGATTACATATCCCCCCTTAATTATCGGCAATATGATGCGCCTGATCAAAAAATAAAAAAAATCGCGGGCTTACCGCGATTTTATCTGATCGGGAAATACCGCATACGGAGTTTCCCCTGAAGTCCGGTGTACGAAACAAGCCGGGTACAGCCGGACAGATTTTATGAAGTGATGATCAGCCGAGTGCCAGCAGTATTCCGCCGACAAGTGAGAAAAGGGCGAAAGACTCGATGATACCGGGGGCGAGAAAGGCTTTACCGCTGATCGACGCTTTTTTCGATACACCGAGAATGGCCGAACTGCAGGCTTTACCCTGAAAGATCGCACTGGTCATGAGGCCGAGGCCTGCGGAAAAACCGATCGCGAGACTGCCCATGGGCTCAAGATTCGCCTGATTGAGAAGAATCATCAATACGAAACCGTAAATTGTCTGCGATGCGGGCATGGCAGAGAGTCCCAGATAGAGTCCGTGGTTCTCGTCACTTTTCGCCATTGCACCGTGTGAAGTCATTCCCGCGATGCCGCAGCCGATTGCGCTGCCAACAGCTCCGAGTCCGAGAGCGAGTATTGGTCCGAAAAAATTCATACACTGTCTCCTTTTGTTGAAAAAATAATTATCGGAAATCTCTAAAACTGACCTTCGCAACTCTAACCTCGAATACTCCCGATGAAAAACGAGGTCTTATCATTGCGGCTGGTCATTATTCGAGGTTCCCAATTTATCGAAAGGCCCCGCACTTTTAAAGGGTGGGTGCCTGTGTTCGCATTGCGGGGGGATACGAACAGGCGTAATCCCCCATCAGCTTACAGATTTTTTTCGAGCATATCCTCAAGCGGCCGAAACAGCTTGCCGCCGCCATCGAAACTCCACCTGAAATACTCGAGAAAATTAAGACGAAGCCCGTGAATGACCGCACCCATGATGCACAAGCCGATGTTGAGCAGATGTCCGAAGGCGAAGATGACAATACCCAGCGGAATGGCCCACACGCCGAGCGTCATGATGTCGCCAGCCATCGAATTGAAGGTCTGTGCGATAAGGGCACCCGAAAGTCCGAGCGCGAAAATTCGTATGTAGCTGAGAACATCAGAAAAAAACTGCACGCCGTTGTAAAGCCCGCCGAGTCCTCCGATGATGAGTTTGCCGGGGTGAAGGGTGCCCGCACTCGTCAGAAATATGACACCGGCACACGCGAGCATGATTTTTATCTGCATGGGGTCTTTTCCGGGTATTCCCCATTTCGGGCCGGAATACCAGAAAAAGAAGGTCCAGATGGCGACGATCCAGGCTAAATTTGAAAGCGCCTGCAGTATGTTTTTCTGTGTGGTCTGCCGCAGCGCCTTAAGAAACACCGAAATGGAAATATGGATCATGCCGACAAGTATTGAAAGCTGCATGTTAAAGTTAATATCGTCTTTTTTGAGGCTTCCCGAATCAAACAGCTTGAGATCGATAAGCTTTCCGACAATCGGCGTCTGCGACGAAAAGCCGAAAAAACCTCCCGAAAGAATGCCGTAGACAACGGTGCCGAAGGTGAGTATGAGCCCCATGTTGAGAAAACGTCTGATGCCGGGTTTGGCCTTTCTGTTTTTAAAGCGCATGTAGAGCAGCAGCAGAAACAGAGTCAGACCGTATCCTCCATCGCCCATGATCATCGCGAAAAAAACAATAAATGAAAGAAAGATCATCGCACTCGGGTCCCAGTCGCTGGTGGCCGGAGTGTCGTAAAAAAGAACGAGATCCTGACCCATGGCGCTGATGCCGCGGTTTTGCAGCATCGTGGGGGCAATTTCCCCTTTGTCGGGTTCAATCCCGAAGAGTTTGCCGTTGTGATCCTGGGCGCAGGCGGCAACAGCGCCGAACCTGCGTTCGGGAACCCATCCCTGAAATGCGAAGAGTATTCCGAGCGGGCGAACCGAAGAGCCGAGCGCCTGAGAAAAATTTATTTCGTTAATCTCTTCAAGATAGAGCCTGTTAAGACCCTTCAGACATGAGGCGAGTTCGCTTAACTGAAGTTTAATCTGCGATTGCGACTGTTCGTTTTCGATAAGATGCGCTTCCAGCTGTTTCGCGTCACACTCAAACCTGAATTCAGAGCAGTTATCGATTGTGATAGATTTGTCTGAAAAAGAAAGAAACATAAGTGATTGCGCGTTCTGCGCAAGAACGACAAGCGAATGCGCCTCATCGGAAGAGATTGTGGATGCAATCTTCAGCGGTACTTCCCAGAACTGTACGATTACCGAGCCGAGTTTTTCAATTTCACGCAGATCGCTGAGAGAGAACAGGCCCCAGCGCAAAATCGCCTCGTGTTTCGTTTTTAGATTTTTTTCCTCTTCACGCAGCTGTTGTAGCTGCTGATCAAGACTGATGATGGTTTTTGCTGTTTCAAATGTGACGGATTGCTTTGGCGCCGCCGCATCTGACGGGTAAGCTTTAATGATCTTCAGCGCTGTGGCGAGTTTGTCGGCACGTGAAGTGTCGATGTCCACTTGCACTTTTTCAATCTTGTCACCGTTATAGGGTTCTATCTGCACTATTCCTTTTTTTTGAAGATCGCGCAGCATTGCCTCTCGCGTGTTGTCCGGGCCGATAAAGAGGACTTTTTTCATCTTGTTAATCATGCGCTCAGCTCCTCTTTTACGGCATCTTTTTTCTTGAGTTTGTCTTTGGCGATCTTCGCGTTGCAGATCGCGGCGATCTCCTGATCGCCCAGAAAGATGCCGATCTTTTTGATGTTCGCCTTGCACTGCGGAATCATCCGCTTTTCAAAGAGGTTAACCTTTATGTTGGTCTGGCGCAGTTCCTCTTCGAGCAGGGCGAGCCGTTTTTCCCCGACCTTGCATTTTTCCCTGAGGGTGACGAGGGCTTTCAGATCGATGAGAGCCTGATCTACCCATGTCGGGGTGCTGAAAAAGGACCATGCTATTTCTTTAAAAAGAATGGACTCAAACTGCGGAACCTCGACTCCGGCGATATTCTCCTTTCCTTCGCGAAGCTCGGCGATTTCGATAAGCGAGGAAAGTGTCTGTGGAAGATACTCCGAAAACAGCCGCGCGTAACGGCGCAGAATTTCCCTGCGGTCTTTCAGTTGATCCTGCAGAAGATCAACGCTTGAACGCATGTTGTTGACCTCAACCTGAAGCTGCTGTTTTTTCAGCTGCAAGGTCGGCAGATACTTCGAGAGCTGATCGAGAAGCGTCTTCTGATTTTTAAGTTCTGTTTTATTTAACCTGAGCTCTGCCATGCTTTTCCCTTTCCTACTGTGTTCGCGGCCGCCGGGCAGGAAAACCGCGGGGCGGCCAGTGTGTCCGTATCCTCCTTATCGCACTTCGTGTTCCTATGCGGGGGGATACGGGAACGGCTCTTATTCTATTTCGGCCATTTGCCGTATCGTTCGATCCATGCATTCTTGAGTCCGGTCTCGTTGCTGTCGAAACAATCTGCGAGAATCTGCCAGCCGAGATCGAGCTGATCGATGATGTCGAGATTGACTTTCAGATCCATCATTCGTGATTCGAAAAGCTCCGAGTATTTTATGAGCTTTCTGTCCCAATCCGACAGACGGAAACCCATGGATTCGCGGTCACGCGCTTTTTTCGCGTCGGCGTAAAGGCGGATCATCGCATTGGAAAGGTCGGAGTGATCTTCACGGGTGACCTTTCCCATAACCTGCTGTTTCAGGCGCGAAAGTGAACCGAAGGGGTCGATGACTCCGTTATGCAGATAAAACTGACCCTCGGTGATGTACCCGGTGTTGTCGGGTACCGGATGGGTGACGTCATCGCCGGGCATCGTCGTTACCGCTATAATCGTGATCGATCCTGATCCGTCGATATCGACCGCTTTTTCATAACGGGAGGCGAGGTCTGAGTACAATGAACCCGGATAGCCGCGATTTGAAGGAACCATCTCCATTGAAATCGAGATCTCCTTGAGCGAATCGGAGAAGGCGGTCATGTCGGTGAGCAGTACGAGTACGTTTTTGTCCTGAACCGCGAATTTCTCGGCGACCGCAAGCGCCATGTCGGGAACGAGCATGCACTCTACGACCGGATCAGAGGCGGTGTGCACGAACATGATAGTTTTTTCCATAGCGCCGGTCTTTGTGAAGTGGCGGTGGAAAAATTCGTAGTCGTCAAATTTGAGACCCATGCCGCCGAGAACAACGATATCGGCGTCGGTCTGGCTGGCTATGCGCGCGAGCAGCTCATTGTAGGGCTCACCCGCGATCGAGAAAATCGGAATTTTCTGCGAAATGACGAGCGAGTTAAACATGTCTATCATCGGAATGTTTGTCTTTACCAGTCTGCGCGGAATAATGCGTCGTGCCGGGTTGAACGAGGGGCCTCCGATGTCAACGGATTCTTCCATGACCTGCGGTCCGTTATCGATGGGATCTCCCGATCCGTTGAATACGCGGCCGAGAAGAGAATTTCCGAAAGGCACCTGCATCGGGCGGCCGAGGAAACGGGTCTGGTCACCGGTTGAAACGCCTTTAGTGCCCTGATATATCTGCAGGTTGACCTTGTCGTGATCGAAACTGATGACTTCGGCCAGTGTGGAGCGGCCGTCCCGCATCTTGATCTGTGCGAGCTCACCCAGAAAAACATCCTGCGCATTTACCTGGGCGATACTGCCTTTTATCCGTTCAATTTTATTATATGCTTTGACCATTGGTTACCCCCTGATAGATGCGAGAAGTTTCGCTTTGCGCTCATTGTATTCGGCAACGTCGCTCTTTGCGGTATAGTTCCATTGAATGAACTGGTCGGTGATATCCAGAAAGAAGCGTCGTGCATCATCGCGTGTTGCAAAGGTGAAGTTTTTATTCAGCACTTCGTTGACAATAGCAACCTGTTCCATCTGCCGATCGGGACCGGTTGTCGTGTCTATCTTGTCGAAGGCGTTTTGCTGCAGATACACCGAATCGTAAAATTCGCCTTTCAGAAACACGATGATATCGTCGATCGAAATACCCTCTTCACCTACGACCGACATCTTCTTTCCGATTTCGTCGCCCTCGCGCAGAATACGCTGCGCATTAACGATGGCGCCGACCTTCTGCTTTGTCTTCTCGTCGCCAAGTTCGCCGAAACGGTCGAGATACTTTGACCAGGAGATAAGCGGATCAATTGACGGAAAACGCCGGGCATCCGATCGCGCGCGCGACAGGCCAAGAAAACAGCCGACAACTGCCAGTGTCGACTGGGTCACCGGTTCCTCAAAGTTACCGCCGGCCGGAGACACTGCGCCGCCTATTGTCAGCGATCCGGTGTCACCCCCCCTGTTTTTGAGAAGACCGGCACGCTCGTAAAATTCAGATATGCGTGATGAAAGATATGCGGGAAAGGCCTCTTCGCCCGGTATCTCTTCGAGTCGGCCGCTCATCTCGCGCAAGGCCTGTG
>JAEWVL010000119.1 GCA_023396665.1 Spirochaetota bacterium | reverse complement strand
CAATGATACCGCCTCCGATTGCGAATATTATGATCCCTTTATTTGTCATCGGCGAAGTTACCATATCAGTAGCCATGAAGAAAGCACCGAGAACCAATCCTCCCGAAAGAAGGTGGTAAAGTACGACAGCCGGTAATTGTTCGAAACCAGTCAGCATATAAAAGAGTGCAATAACCGCACTGAAAGAGCAGATATAAAAAAGCGGAATTCTCCAATTGACTATTTTTACAGCAATAAGAAACAGTCCGCCGATCAAGAGCAGCAGTGCCGAAGTCTCTCCGATACAACCGCCGACAGTACCGAGCGCAAGTGATTTCAGCATTTCACTTGAGAAAAGTGTCGAATAAAACTGATCGGGGGCAATGCCGTTTGCTGCCATGATCTTCGGCGCTTCCTTGAGAAGCGCCAGGGGAGTGGCGCCCGTGATAACATCGGAAACCTGAGTGTTGCCGACAAAAACGGATGACAGAACATTGTTGGCGGAAAACTGATGCCATTTTGTCGTCATCAGAGCCGGCCAGGATGCCATCAAAAAAGCCCTTCCCGCCAGAGCGGGATTAAAAATATTGTATCCGAGACCGCCAAAAAGCTCCTTGACGATAGCGATTGCGAAAATTGATCCGAAAACGGGTAAATACAGGGGAACATCAGGGGGAAGATTCATTCCAAGCAGAAGACCGGTCAAAACCGCCGATCCGTCAAAAATTGTGAGCGAACGCTTCAGAAGTACTCTCAATGCCCATTCGCATATGACCGCGGCGCTTATCGCGCTTAAAAGCACGAACAGTGCGTTTACACCGTTGATATACACGGAGAAAAAGGCAGTCGGCAAGAGTGCAATTACAACGAACCACATCACCTTGCGTCCGTCAGCGCCGCTCCTGATGTGAGGAGCCTGGGAAAGTATCAGTTTATTTCCTTCGTTCATTGTTTTGGTCCATTAGCGCTTTTCATCATTTGTGTTCGCGTATACTGCTGCACAACTTTAACAAAGTGACTGACCGGCCTTTTTTGAGGACAAACAAATGAGCAGGCGCCGCACTGGATACAGTCGAGCGACTGTCCTTTGGCGGCAATATCCATCAGTCCATGTTCGGCAGCAATCGACATCTCAAATGGAAGAAGTTTGATCGGACAAGCTTCAACACACTTGCCGCAACGTATACACGGAAAGTATTCCTTCGCTGAGGTCTCTTTCTTTGAAAGAAAGAGCAGTCCGGATGTTCCTTTTACGACGGGGATATCCATTGAAGACAATGCCAGTCCGCACATCGGTCCACCCATGATAACCTTGGCCGGTGTTCCTTTTAATCCCCCGCACTCCGCGATGATATCAGATATCTTTGTTCCGATTTTTACACGGTAATCGCCCGGTTTATTGATCATTGATCCGCTTACGGTAATCAGTCGATCAGTCAGGGGTTTGTTGAAACAAACTGCCTGCTGAATGGCATGAATCGTTCCGACATTTTGTACGACCACGCCGACATCCATGGGAAGCCCTCCGCGAGGTACCTGCCGTTTGCACATCGTTTCGATGAGCTGTTTTTCGGCACCCTGAGGGTATTTTGTTTTAAGCATCTTTATCGTTATACCGCTGACGCCGGCTTTTTTAAGGCTTTCTGCAAGAGTGGTGTGAGATTTTTTTTTGTTTTCCTCAACACCGATTACGGCATTCTCGATACCGAGAATGCGAAGCGTTATGCACACGCCTTCAATTATATCATCAGCCGATTTCTGTATCAGGTGATCATCAACGGTCAGGTAGGGTTCGCATTCTGCCGCATTGACAAGCAGAATATCTATCTTCTTTGTTTCGGGCGGCGAAAGTTTCACATGGGTCGGGAAAGCTGCTCCGCCCATTCCCACTATTCCTGCATCCATTACGATTTTTATGAGTTCTTTGGGGTTAACGTTTTTCCAGTTAAAAGGAGTGCCTTTTGAAAGAGGAGAAAATGAACCGAACGTTTCAATTACGATACAACGTCCATTTGGTGACAGATGAGTAGGATACGTATCTATGGCGATAACTTTGCCGGGTACGGGGGCATGGATCTTCGCGCTGACAAAACCATCTGCGCGGGCGATGAGCTGTCCGTCTCTAACGTAAGATCCAGGTTCTACAACAGGTACAGCCTCTTTCCCGATGTGCTGCTGCAGGGGAACCCGACATTCATGCGGTACAGAAAGCTGCTCCACTGGAATGATTTCTGTGAATTTATTCTCGGGGGGATGTATCCCCCCTCTGAATGACGGACGGAACATTTGTCAGACATCCTTTGTTGAGTATATCTCGTCCTTTATTGGTAACTCTTTACGAAGGTTTTTGATATAGGGAAATAATTCGCCAGAATCGACATAGCTGTCACAGTCGTCCATGATGCGGCGGGCTACGGTGAAATACTTGTAGAGCTTCTCTTCACCTGAACGTTTTACCCATTTTTTTTTGGTACACTTAACACGAAGAACATACTTGTCGGGTTCTGACTCGTGCTGACGAATCACAATGCAATTCATGCAATTTGCACAAAATATCTTTTCTTTTGTCATCGCTCCCTCTGGGTTGGTAAACTCATGAAACAGATACTGATGAAACAGGGCTTCATACGGCTTTCATGCGAAACGGGTATCTGCGTGCATGAAATGATCCTGCTTCCGTTAATGAAGATAGAAGCATGAGCGGGTGATGGGAATCGAACCCACGCTATCAGCTTGGAAGGCTGAAGTTCTACCATTGAACTACACCCGCTTATGGAGTGCACGTTAATTTCTAAGGCCTAATATTGTCAACAAAAAATAGAAAACTTCAAATACGGCTTTGTATGTCAGTTTATTAATCAATATAACGGTGCTATGCCGAAAATATAACGAGCAGATCCTTATATTCGATACGGGTTTACATGCCTGGTGGCTGTTGATTCAAAACACGATTATGAAAGAAAAGAAAAGAGGTTAGTATGAAAACTAATTACGATTATAAGAAGATAAACGGTAAAACAACCGTTTACGAGAACAAAACTGAACTGAAACAGGGGATTTTTTCCTCTGATGATCATGTTCTGACCAAGGAAAACAGAAGAAACTTGAGCAGGGTTCTATTTGCCTCTGTTCTGTTATCGATACTGCTGGTTTTTCCGACTTGCGAATATGAGGATGAACCGGGCAGCGAGGATTCTAGTGGTGAACGTCTGGCATCCATAAGCGCATCCGGTCTGATTGAGGTCGACTCCGAAATCTGTACCTATAATGAAGAAGGTCTGCTGACATCTGTAATCAAGAACAGTGATGCCGATAACACGGTTGTCATCAATTATCAGTACGACTCAAAGGATCGTCTGATTACCGTTCAACAGATAAACGCGAATGGAGATAGCCAGATTGAAACAATAGAATATGATTCATCGGACAATAAAATACGAACCGAAACGAAGGATCTGTACAACATAATCGATCACATCGTACAATATTACTACGACGATGAGAACCGATTGATAAAAAAAGAAGTGAAAGCGCCGTCTGGGGCGGTAATCGGTTCTGCTTCATTTGTCTATGAAGACAAAAAGGTCAAGGGCTTTGGTGAAGAGCGTAGCAAACTTATATTGATGCAGCAATAGGGAGATTTTAAGGTTTTAACAAACAAAACTGCGGGGTATATGTAATACTCCCGCAGTTGATTGTATGTGTAATTGTATGATTACTGGTTCTTTGAATTAAATGGCAAAAAGGTCAACAGAAACTATTGTGTTGAGGGGAATAGCCGTGACGGTATTTCTTTTATCGAACATTACAATAGTCTCGTCCTGTATCTCCCTGTTTTTCAGAAGTTCGACTTTCTGTCCGTCCTTAAGATAGACGATTATGTCCAGTCCCTTGATTGGCATGTATTTCCCGAGCATGGTACGAAAATCGTGTTTCGTCTTTTTTACTCTCATAGTATATATCTCCATCATTTTTGTGTCGTATTACAGGTGGCATCTTATGTCACATTAGATTCTCGACCTATATTAATTTTTCCTTTAATTGTTTGCGGAAAAAATACAAATTCGTTGATAAAACCAAATCCAGGGAATGGGGGTAATTGTCCCCTTTTGTAACTGGGAGCTATAGCAATGCAAGCCCGACAAAATTACCAATGATGTTTCCTCTCGACGTTTGCACCGCCAACAAGCGGCTGGTCGCTGCTGCACACTGGTTCGCTCATGCCAGCCGGGTCACATGGTATGGATTAATCAGTATTGAGCATTCGATTTGATACTGATTAATCCGGGGTGACTGTCGTTATTTCCGTTTAAAATAGAATTGGACGGCAATATATGCCGTAGCCGGAATCGAGAGGAACATACCGGCACTGCCGACAATCGATTTTACGATTTCTACAAGAACCGGATTGTGCGAAAAAACCATCATCAGAGGCATCTGCTGGTCGAATTTGAGCGATACGAGCAATATCAGGGAAAGTGAACTACCGATATAGGCAAGTATGAGCGTGTTGACCATTGATCCGAGAATATCGGTGCCTAGCGTTAGAACAGAGCGGAATGCTGCCTTTTTTTCTATCGAGGGATTTGCCTGCCATATCTCGGCGGTGGCTGAGGATAGGGATATTGCCACGTCCATAATGGCGCCCAGTGCCGCGATGATCATTCCGGATAGCGCAAGATCTTTCAGATTTAAGTTGATGTTGCTGATGTAAAAAACGGTGATCATCTCGTCGGTGATGATGCCGGCCAGATGCATGATGTGTCCGAAGGCGATGGCGATAAGAGCAGATAAAACGACGCCGCAAGATGCGCCGAGCATTGCGGCAAGACTCTTTTTTGATATTCCGGTAATGATAGGGATGGTGATGAAAATGGAAACAACACAGACGATTATTGCGGCCAGCAAGGACGGAAAACCCCGTAGAACAAGGGGGATAAAACCGAAAAAAATCATCAAAATGGTAAGCAGCAGGGATAGTACCGATAACAGACCTTTGAATCTTCCGATCACTATTACGATCAGCAGAAGAAAGATGCATCCGAAAATAATTCCCGCACTGTTATCGATATCGTAGAGGGCAAAGTACTCTTCAAGATCATCTTCCATGCCTATTTTATTGAAGCCGGCGTAGACGACATCACCTTCTTTATATTTTGCATATTCGGGCATTGTATCGGTTCCCTTAAAGGTGATCTGTTTCGTTTGTCCTTTAAATGGACCGTCCAGAATGCGAATACTGAATTGAGTGACAACAATTTCGCTGTCTTCCGGGAGGCCTTGTCTTTGTTGCACCGGTAACTGCTCCTGAGCGCTGTCTTCGGGGGAAATTTGTGACAGATCCGGAGCAAAGGGATCCTCTTCGTTCTGCGGGGCTGCACTCTCATTCGTTTGTGCCGCTTCTGACTCCTGAGTAGTCTGTAGCGGCGTTTCACGTGATTGGACGATAGAATCAATTTTTACCTTCATGAAAATTGTTTCCTGGCTGAATGCCTGTGCGCTTACGACGCTGGATACAAATAATGCTAGTAATGCAGCTATCAATCGTGATTGCATGAGAGCCTCCCGGAGACTATACTCCATATGGTTCTTTTAATAAAATGCTGTTGATTTTTTAATTACATCCTGTATATTGAAAATAGCGGTTTTAGGCTGATTTCATTTCTTTTGCCGAATCTTTTCATACACGTTCGTATAATGACTATTATGAGGACATTTTCAGACAATGAACAGTTCAACTATTTCCTTTAAGAGCAGGAAGTGATTTATGTCAACAAATACCTTGATTGCCTTACAAGTAAAAGCTTATATCCAGAGCTTTACCTCTTCTTTGCTCTATTGTGTCTTTCTGGACCAGGAACATTCACAGCTTCTTCTTCATTATGCGGTGGTTGTTGAGGGGGATGCGCTATATTATACTGATTTGACAGACAGACCCCGGCAGACAGTAAAAAAAATTTTAAACGCAAAAGACGAGTATTCGGTAGATCATGATGCGGGAAAAAAACTTCTCGATTCGTTTATCGCCGAATGGAAAGAAAAACAGATTGCATCGATAATAGGCAAATTTAAGGAAAATAATACCGGGGAGATAGATTATTTTCTCAAAAAAGTAATCGATCACTCTTTTCAGGTAGATAATACAAAACTTGAGCATGCGGGAGTACTTGTTTCTCATGGTGAAATTGAGGTCGTCAATGCGCTCGAACGAAGCGGGTCTTTTACTGTTGCGCAGCGTACTGAAATAGCTGAAAAATATGTCGGCAAGGATCCTTCGAGCATAAAGGATGTTGTAACATTTGGAAAAGAGGACACGGTAGTAGCGATTCTGCATTGCGGCAGTTCCGGAAAAATATCAGCGGCGGCGACACTTTTTTTCAATCGCCTCAGCGGCAGAATTCTTTCCTGTTCGGCGATAAGCGGTGAATTGGCGCCCGATCAGTTTTCAGAAAAGGTTTATCCTGTAGACATGTATCACTTCATTGAAGAAAAAAATAAAACTGGGAACGGCGCCACCGCAGAAGCCGTCGCAATCAGAAAAAAAATAGAATCAGTTTCTGTTAACGATTTTGCCAGGGTTTTTGCCGTCGATGAATCATCTGTGTTCAGTGCATTAATGGCGAATGTTCTGAAAGGGACAATCCCCTTTGATACGTTGAAAGCACATGTGCTGGTTTTTAACAGTATCATTGCAGATATAATTTTCAATCCCGCCTTTTCCTCACAAAACAAGGATGATATGGATGATGACCCTACCGCCAAAATACCGACAATCGCGGTTGATCTGGCACTGTCTCCCGCCAAGGGGGTCAAACTTTCCGAACTGCAGACAGGGAGCAGAATTTATGTCATAATCAACGCTTCCAATCCTCTCGGCAAAAGAGTGGTCAGTCAGTTGAATCTGATGGACGAGAATAACCGTGTCAAACCGGTCGGTGGAGTCGTTGAAAGTGTGACTCGTGACAGAAAAAACAATTTCATCGTTCTGGTTCGTCTGTCTTCGAAGTTGCTGGGCAGAGCCGTTGAAGAAGAGGATATCAAGGTGAAATCTGGAGATCCGGTTGCGGATATAGTGATGAAAAAATCCTCTTCGGCGCTTGTAATAGGTTTGATAACCGGTTTTTTTGTGATTGCTATTGTCATAGCAGCTCTTGTTTTTTTTCTGTGACAGGTGACGACTTTGCTTCAGTTTACGATGGACTTAAGCAGGCGACTGTTAGTGTATTGTGACAAGTTGTATAAAATAGATTTCGTAGCCCGGGCTAAAGCGTGTGGCGGCACGATGTTTGGGGGAAGGGTGAGTTTGTATTCTGGAATAACTCGTTTTTGTACCCTGATTCTGTGTTTTTTTCTACTGTGTGCTGACGTTGAAGCCGGTGAAAAGCCCTTTTTTTTCGAACTTCACAGTCTTGTGATGAAAATGCAGGACAGGGTGCTCTATTCACGTCGTGTCTACCGGCGCGAAGTGCTGAATCTTCTCTATTCACATAAGGATACCAGAATTGAAACTGGATTTGATTATATTTCATTCTCGCCCATGGATCTGGATCGTCAGTATCGCAGCGTCATTTGTTACAGCAATTGGCTTCTGATAAGAATTTACGATTTTGAAGAGGGTGAAGCTTTTGTTCCGGATCGGTTTTCACTATACGCTATAAGCGGAATTTTGTCAGCTTATCGTGTTGATCCTGATGAGCGCTTTCCCGTTATCATCTATTTACACAAGGCTAAAGTAAAAAAACTTGAAGAAAAATAGTCGGGACATATAGTGGCCTTCTAATTATGGGGGTACTATGTGCGGGATAGTTGGCTATACTGGCAGACAAAGCGCTTCAAAAATTCTTCTGAAAAATCTTAAACGTCTCGAATACAGGGGATACGATTCATCTGGAATCGCTCTTGTGAACGATTCTTTCTTTGTCGGAAAAAAATGCGGTAAAATTGCCGCACTTGAAGATTATATAAAAGACAAAGATCTGTCCGAATTTACCACCGGAATCGCCCATACTCGCTGGGCCACGCACGGTGAACCTTCCGATGTCAATGCGCACCCGCATCTGTCAGAATCGGGTGATATAGCGATCATTCATAACGGTATAATCGAGAACTTCCGTTCACTCAGGCAGATACTTGAATCCAACGGCGTAACAATAAGGACCCAAACCGATTCGGAAGTGATAGCGCATCTTGTAGAATATTATTACAAAAAAAGCGGTGATCTTCTTGATTCAGTATTGCAGGCCTTGTCCAAGCTTGAGGGGACATACGGTATCGCGGTGGTCTCCAGGCATTCTCCGGGGCGAATAATTGCGGCACGCAAGGGCAGTCCCCTCATCATGGGAGTCGGCGACAATGAGAACATGATCGCTTCCGATGCAAGCGCGATTATCGAGCAGACGCGCAAGGTTGTATATCTGGAAGACGGAGAGGTGATCGATCTGTATCCCGATCACTATGAGATATATAACGCACAAAGAGCTCTTCTCGATAAGGCCGTTGAGACGATAGAGTGGGATCTTGCAAGTATCGAAAAGGCCGGTTATGATCATTTCATGCTCAAGGAAATATTCGAGCAAACCGAGACGATCACGAATACATTTCGCGGCAGGGTATTGCTCGAGAGCGGCAATGTGCGATTAGACGGTCTTAATCTCACGAAAGAAGATATCGCATCCGTCAAACGAATACTGTTTATTTCCTGCGGTACTTCGTGGCACGCAAGCCTTATCGGAAAATATCTTATCGAAGAATTCGGACGCATTCCCGTTGAAGTCGAATATGCCTCGGAATTCAGATATAAAAAGCCGATTCTTTATCCCTCAGACCTTGTTTTTGTGGTGAGCCAGTCGGGTGAGACTGCCGATACGCTTGCGGCAATGCGCGAGGCAAAACAGCGGGGCATCCGGGTGATGGGGATAACCAATGTCGTCGGCAGTACCATTGCCCGCGAGAGTGACGGCGGGGTCTATATACATGCCGGTCATGAGATCGGTGTTGCGTCGACAAAGGCGTTTACCTCACAGGTAACGGTGATGATCATGCTTGCCGTTCTTTTCGGAAGACGGGGGGATATGTCTTTTGAGGAGGGACTGCGAGCCTTGGAGGAATTGGTGGCCGTTCCCGGGCGAATCGCAACCATTTTTTCTCAGGTGGACAAGATCAAGCGGATCGCGAATGAATTCGGTGAAGCGCAGAATTTCATCTATTTGGGGCGTGATGTCCATTTTCCGGTCGCACTGGAGGGTGCTCTAAAACTGAAGGAGATATCCTATATTCATGCTGAGGGTTACCCTGCTGCAGAGATGAAGCACGGCCCGATAGCGCTGATCGATAACAATATGCCCGTGGTATTTATCGCCCTGAAGGATGCGATATATCCGAAGATCGTATCCAACATACAGGAGGTTCGTGCCCGCGGTGGAAAGATCATCGTTATCGCGACCGAGGGGGACACTGAGATTCAGAATCTTGCCGATTATGTAATCTGGGTTCCCGAAAGCGACAAGATCGTTGCCCCCCTGCTGACAGTTATTCCCATGCAGTTGCTCGCCTACTATATCGCCTTATTACGGGGTTGTGATGTTGATCAACCCAGAAATCTTGCAAAAAGCGTTACCGTCGAATGATTTTTGCCGGGTGAAAGAAATTTCGCGTAAACAGAAAAAAAGGTTTATAAAATAAGCGGGCAAAGTACTGTGGCTTTGTTCAGGAAGAATGGGCCGATGGCTCATTTTTTTTCTTTTGTACACTGTCTTTGCCATGAATGTTGACTTTTTGCTTGAACTGTGAGCGCAAAACAGTACTATTACGGCATGTCCCTTGAGGGGATACCCGGTTGAAATACTATTAATGTGAGGAAATATATGATTATTATTGAGAGCTTTCACAGCATCAGTTTTACTGTCTCAGATATTGAAAGATCAATAGCCTTTTATCGTGACGTTTTCGGTTTTGATATTATCGAGCGTCACAGCGGTTCAAACGAAGCCATGATGCAGGTCGGTGATATAGTGTTGCGCTTGATTGAAGATTCTTCGGCTGCTGATCTGCTACGTGATGAGGATTATATCGCCTTCTCCATAGACGATGATGATTTTGATGAAGCACTCGACCAGATCGATGAATACGGTATCAAGGTGGTTTCCGGTCCGGATTCGCTTCGCAGCGGTCGTAAAATCGTCATCACCGACCCCGACAAAAACAAGATAGCACTTGTCTCTTCTGTAAATTGATATTGTTGCGTAATTAATGTGGAATATCTTCTTCTGCTCGAAAAGGCGCGTGAAAAGCGCCTTTCGTTAATTAATCCCGAAACTGATAACTGCTGGCGTATTGTAAACGGCGAAATTGACCGTTTTCCCGGATTGACAATCGATGTCTACGGTGAATGGCTGCTCATACAATATTATGCCAATGAGGCGAAAAGATATATTGATCCGCTTCTCGGTCTGCTTCGTGAGGGGTTTTTCCCTTTCGAGGTGAAAGGTGTTCTTCTGAAAGACCGTACGAAGGAGTCCGGCGGAACATCTGATTGTTTTAAAAGCCTGCTGCTTGCGGGTTCGTATCCCCCCGAAGAGTATACTGTTATGCATAATGGTATGCAAGCTTGTGTAGATCTGGTGCATGCTCAGAATACTGGCGTGTTCATGGACATGCGAAGCGTCAGGGAAGCCCTTTGCCCCTATTACGGCGATTGCGGAGCGGGTGCGAGGGTGCTTAATCTTTTTGCCTACACTTCCTTGTTTTCTGTTCATGCGCTGAAGCACGGCATGAAATCAGCCGAAAATATCGATCTGTCAAATGTTGTTCTTGAGCGCGCCAGGCGAAATTACGCCGTCAACGGTATCGATGCGCCAAACCGTGATTTTGTCAGAACCGACTCGGTCTCGTATATGAAAAGGGCCGCTCGTAAAGAACGTATCTATGATCTGGTTATAATCGATCCGCCGACATTTTCGCGTTATAAAGGATCGTCCTTTTCAGTTCAGCGTGATATGCCGAAGCTGATTGATCTGGCCGCACAGATTGCAGGGGGATACGTTCTGTCTGCGGTCAATTGCCATCGCATTACTCAGAAAGACTACGAATCATTTCATCCCCGATCATGGAAACGGATTTTCATACAGAGCGAGGCCGCCGACTTCGCTGGGACCTTTCCCTATCTGAAAGTCGGACTGTGGAAGGTGCGTTGAAAAATTATAAAGGAATTTTAATATAAAAACATGAGCCTTCGCTGTCCGATTCAACCTCTATTTTCCAGCCCATTAAATCGACCGAGTGTTTAACGATGGCGAGTCCGAGACCGGTTCCCCCTGTCGCTCTGGATCGTCCCTTGTCGACACGATAAAACCGTTCGAATATGCGTGCCAGACTTTCTTTGGGAATGCCAATGCCAGAGTCCGCAATACTGATCGTGAAGCAGAACTCGTTTGATGAGCGGTTTTCTTCATGATAGGTGGATATCGCTATGGTGCCGCCTTCTTTGTTGTAATTTATCGCATTGGTAATGATGTTGAAAAATACCTGCTCAGCAAGAAACGAATTTCCCCTGATTTGCTCTTCTTCGGGGATGTAATCCCGTGTGATGCGGATTTTTTTTTCAACAATGCCGGGACTCAAAACGGAGAGGCAGTTTTCAAGCAGTGGTGACACTGTTATGAATTCGGTTTCAAAATCGTTCGTTGTTTCCAGTTTGTTGAGCTTGAGCATATCATTGATGATATGAGTCTGACGGTCGAGATTACTGATGCATTTTGCGAGAAGTTCTTTCACAAGTGTCTGATTTTTCGTATGAAGCTGCATGGTTTCAAGATAGCCCTTGACGATTGTGATAGGGGTCTTCAATTCATGTGAGAGATTACCCACGAGTTCCGTTTTCATCGTGTCGACCTGTTTTTTTGCGGTTATATCGTGCAAAATCACAATCAGACCGGAATGTCGTTTTTCGCGATGAATCGGGTTGATGTCAATTTCATAGATTTTTCCGTTTTGCAGTTGCAGTTCGAAGTGCATTTTCTTGTTTGTTTCCAGCGCTTCGTTGATGCTGTCATTGAGTCCGCTGCTGCGTATTATTTCGAAATAACTCGGTAAGCCGTTCGCCCTTTCAACAATTCCGAAAATTTTTCTGAAAGCCTCGTTTGTTACAATTACCCTGCTGTCTGCGTTTATCATGCATAAACTGTCGGTAATGTTTTCAATTACAAGGGTCAGTTTGTTTCGCTCGATGGTAAGATCGTGTATGTGTGATTCGAGAGCATCCGCAAGATTGTTCAGCGAACGCTGCAGTTTCCCTATTCGTGTGGTACTCAGTTTCGTTATTCTTTTCGAAAAATCCCGGTTTGCGATTTCATCGGCGAAATTAATAGCCGTCAAGACCGGTTTATCGATTTTACTCGCCAGCATGAGATTTATGATGATGATCGAGACTACAAGAACGAGCATCCATTGTGTGTACGAATATCGAATGGCCTGCAAACTGTTTCGCGGGTTGTCAATGGTATCGCTTGCATGCAAATAATAATTGTTCATTCGAAGCGCGTAATTAATCGTGATTGCTGATGCAGATGATCGGCTGTGTGAAAAACCGCTTGTTTTCGTGGATGCTGTGAGCGTTTCTCTGCTGAAAAACAAGCGGTTTTCTTCTTCATTTAGATTGTCGGTATATACGGCAAAATCGGGAACAGACTTTTCAGAATCGTATATGATTTTACCGCTAAAACTGAGCAGGCGAAGGTGCAGACCTGTAGATGCAGCCGCTTTGTTCAGAATCTCTTTGGTCTCGGTGTTTACGGCTTTGTGTTCAATCATAGATGCGATGACGGCCGTATTTCCGGTGATTACGGAGCGTCCGGATTCGATGAAATTCTCGTTGATCAGCCTGCTTTCCCTGTATAAAAGCATGAGACCCGATATGACAACTAACAGACTGAGCCAGATGATTGCTGGAAGCGAGAAGGAGAGTGAGACTGCCTTACTCTTTCTTGAAGCCATAGCCGACACCGGAGAAAGTCTTGATGATATTTTTGTAGGGGCCGAGTTTTTTTCTGAGATTCATGATGTGAACATCTATTGTACGGTCGACGACATAGACGTTATCACCCCTGACGCTGTCGATGATATTGTCTCGGGTGAAGATTTTTCCTGGATTCGCGAAAAACATATTGAGAATTTCAAACTCGGTTTTCGTCAAACTCATGTCCTTTCCGTCTACGACAAGTTTAAACTGTTCGGGATACAACTCGACACCGCGATACACCAGTTTTTTGTCACCCGTAAGCGGGGTTTCTTCCACTGTCCCGCTGCGGCGCAGTATGGCCTTGATGCGTGAGTTAAGTTCCTTTACGCTGAATGGTTTTGTCAGATAATCGTCGCCGCCGAGTTCAAGGCCGAGCACTTTGTCGAACTCGTCAGATTTCGCCGACAGAAATAAAACGGGAATTCGGCTGTATTGCGGTGTATTCCGTAAGTGTTTGCAGAAATCATATCCGTTCATTCCCTCCATCATGATGTCCAGAACGATCAGAGACGGCACAGTGCCGTTTCTCAACTCCGTAAGCGCCTCTTCAGCCGAGCTGAATGTGGCGACATGATAGCCGTCATATGAGAGGTTGATCCTGATGATATCGAGTATGTCCTGTTCGTCGTCTATGACAAAGAGGGTCTTTTTCATCGTTGTTCCCTTATGTCACAATTTTGGATGACGAACATCAAAGCCTTCAATGTAGAAAATGGCTTTTTCGGCAATATTGGTGACATGATCACCGATTCTTTCAAGGGATTTTGCGATACGGATCAGGCACAGTGCCTGGCTCATCGTACGCGGATTTTCCGCCATGATTGTTGAAAGCTCACGGTATATCTGCTCATTCAGATCGTCGAGAATTTCGTCTCTGTCTATTACCTTCTTTGCGCGTTCGGCGTCGCGTGCGGTGATCGATTCGAGCGATTCTTTCAGCATCTCGATGGCGACATCTGCCATTCTCGGAATGTCGATCAGCGGCTTAATGAAAGCCTGCCCCTCGATTCGCTTTGTCTGGCGGGCTATCGTGACGGACAGATCGCCGATACGTTCGAGATCGGAATTTATTTTCATAATGGAAAGAACGAGCCGCATGTCAGAGGCGGCAGGTTGTCTGGTGACCAGAATGACCATGCATTCCTGGTCTATTTCCATCTCGAGTGCATCCAGATACTTGTCGTTTTCGATTATTTTTTCCGCGAGACGGACATCAATTTTCTTGAGTGCCTCGATGGAACGCTGAATCGATTCGATCGAAAGGTCGAGCATCTTGAACATCTTGTTTTTAACTTTTTCGAGTTCTATCTCCAAATGCGTCTGCTGCATGTTTGACTCCTTTGCGATAATTGCGTTGTTGCTGCTTGTTTTCTGAGGAACAATACGTATGCTTACCTCTAAGAATCAGCATTTTCAATGAATAGAAAATTCCTGGTGCTGATGAAGCCATGTTATTTCAAATCAACCGAATTTTCCGGTTATGTAATTTTCTGTCATTTCATTGCGTGGATTGGTAAAAATTGTTTCTGTTTTATCGACTTCAATGAGACTGCCCATATAGAAAAAAGCTGTATAATCGCTCACGCGCGCTGCCTGCTGCATGTTATGTGTCACGATAATAATGGTGTATTTTTCTTTCAGGTCCTGAATAAGTTCCTCAATCTTCTGGGTCGACAGGGGGTCGAGTGCAGATGCCGGTTCATCCATGAGAATCACTTCCGGTTCGATCGCTATCGTTCTGGCGATACACAGACGCTGCTGTTGTCCTCCGGAGAGGGCAAGTGCCGAGTCATCGAGTCGATCCTTTACCTCGTTCCACAATGCGGTAGATTTCAGACTCTCTTCAATTTTTTTTTCTATCAGTTGTTTATCGTTGATGCCGCTTATTCGCAGCCCGTATGCGATATTGTCACGTATCGATTTTGGAAAGGGATTCGATTTCTGAAAGACCATGCCGATTTTTTTTCTCAGTTCCGTAATGTCAAATTCGTCTCCAAGAACCGATTTGCCGTCGAGAAAGATGTTTCCCGTCGAACGGGTTCCGGGAATGATGTCATTCATCCTGTTCAGGCAGCGCAGAAAAGTGGATTTGCCGCAACCGGAAGGTCCGATCAGTGCCAGAACCGACCGTGTTTCCGCGGTGAGCGAAATATCCTTAATGGCCGGATCTACAGTGTAGTAAAAAGTGAGATTCTCAACTCTGATTTTTTCCCGGTTTTCCATGTGTCTCCTCGTGTTTGTTCTGTAAGAGCAGCGGCTGATGTAATACTATCTCTGCCGTTACGGTCAGTATTCTATAAATAAAATGTAAAGAAAATGTAAATAAACTTCACATAAATAATAGTAACAAGAAGCAGTGTTAAAATGCAAGATAATCACCGGCTAATTAATAAAAATTTTCTGTGAAGGGCTTTGTTTAATACGGCCGCTGTAAACTATTTTCATAATGTTAAGG
>JAEWVL010000095.1 GCA_023396665.1 Spirochaetota bacterium | reverse complement strand
GCATAGGGCAAGCGGGCTGCAAAGATCAACAGGGATTTTATGCTGGCAACGAAATCTTGCTGCGGCAAATGCTATGAAAATTACGGGGGGATACGTACTATTGCGGCATTTCCCGTTTATTGAAAATAAAATACCGCTGCTGTTTTAATCGGCAGCGGTATATAGACCGCATTTCATGACACTAGTAAAGCGGAAGTTTTACTTTAATTAGCAGACAGATATTTTTTCCACACAACATCCTCCCTAGTTAAAACGAGCGGATTCTGCATCAGCTGTTTGGGGTATCTGTTGCCGGTGATGGACATATAGGTGTTGGTCCGGTCGCCGTTATTCCAGTCATGCCAGGATATCCAGAACGCCATGGCCGGATACACCTTGCTTAAGCGCTGTATGTAAATGCGGTTGTCGAAACAGCCGTGATTGCCGATTTGGTCGGGGCCGTATTCGGCCATGGCAAGCGGTTTGCCCGTCGCGATAAGTTCCTCGTATCCCGCGATGCTGAGACCGTTGTTGTAGGCGGTGGGCGCGACGATATCGATGTAATCGTCTCCGGGGTAATTCCACATCTGCCGATAAATAATCATATCAGACGAGGTAACTGTATTGGTAACACCGTAAGGAGAATACAGCCAGATGATGTTGTTGAGCCCTTTTACTTCGGTGAAATAGCTGTACATGTCCCTGTAAAGATTTATGTAAGGTGAAGGATCTTCCCTGTGGCTTGAAACCCCCCACCAGAACCATGAACCGTTCATCTCCTGAATCGGTTTGAAAATAACGACCACTCCGGCGTTCTGCAGTTCCTGAAGTGCCGCCGCGATCCGGTCAAGCTTGCGCCTCCAGACCTTATATATCGCCTTATCGGGATCTATAAGATCGTTCAGGTCGATCATCTTGTTCTGTTCGTCGCTCAGAAAATACGTTCTGGTGTTTTTCCAGTTTCCGGGATTGTTCTCAAGATCTGATTCGTCGTTCACCCATGGATTCTGGGGTGACCAGCCGACGGCGATAAGCCCTCCTTCGTTCCAGTATTTTATGAGCACCGCGTTCGCTTTGGAGAGTTCCTCCGCGCTGCAGATCTCGTCATGCTCGTAATCGAGCGCGATTATCGAGGGCCATTTTCCGGTTTTGCGCTGAAGGTTCTCAGCCATCATCGTGTATCCCATCATGTCGCCCGGTTTGTAGATGTTGATGGTGTGTCCGCAGCTTTGCCCCGAAAGTACGCGTGGTGAATTATCACCTGACAGTGCCGCGATATAGCGCAACACCGCTTTTGTTTTCGCATCGGCTGAGGCATTGCATGTCGTATCATCCCGCTTCGACAAAGCGCCGTGTTTTCCGTCTTGTGAAAAATTGAATAAAGATCTTCCGGCTCCCGTTTTGTTCAACTCGCAGCCGGATAGCGCCGCAAGTGCCAGTAATACGCAGAATATTTTTTTCATTACCGCCTCTCTTTTCTGTGATATTGCAACCATGATTTTGTGCAGGTCGCCCTTAGAATCGGGACGGCCTGGCGGCAGAGGAGTGCTAAGCGTATTCAGGGGCAAAACCATTGTTGCTATCGGGGAGATTGTAGCATCAATTGCAGTGCAGGTCTATCGATCCTATAAGATAAGAATTATTTATTGTTGAAGCGGCCGAGACGAAAACAAGTGCTGGACCGGGAAGAGGGGTATTCGGAAAAATATCCCCTCTTCTTCAGGTTGATTGCCCGCAGCTCTACGGCATCATTGTTGCCGATTAGCTCGACGTGGCGCCGGCTCATTTTGAAAATGATTTTATTCTTTAAGCGACATGGTATCAGGAAATACCGTAATCTTTAATCCATTCAATAGCATCTTCGATATTCTTGAAATGTCCCACGGACAATTCGGTGGATTCCGATTTGTTCTGGTGTTTTTGCGACTGCAGTTTCATCGCGGCAGTATTACCGTCAAGAAACGCCACCGCACGGCAACCTGCCGCCTCAATCTGCCCGTGCAGTTTCGCGAATTCGTCAGATGTCTCTTTGGAAAAAAGAGGATCCATTTTCGAAGGATCAGCAATATAAGCCCATCGGGCCGAACCGAAAGTTTTGCCTTTGGACAATACGTCACTTGTAAGATTTTGAACGTCTATCGGATTCCATTTTCCCACACCTGCGGAAACTACAATGTTTCTGCCGCTAAGTATTCCCACGTAGCCGCATTCTCTGTTCGTTACGTCAGATAGACCTTCAATCTGTTTTTCGATGCTCATCGGGCTGCCTCCTGAAGTTTGATATTTATTATCGCTTGCGCTTTTGTGCGAGTGAACTTCCATGATTTTTTCGAGTTGTCCCAATATCAGTTCCGACTTGCTGGAAATAAGACCGATCTGATTTGTCATTGAGCTGACGCCTTCTTCACCTTCACTGGAAGCCTGTACGATATGATCAAGACTATCAATCAGCTTTCTTACCATGTCCAGCATGGTCTCGGAAGTTTTATGGAAATCGTTAAAGTGAAGATTTATTTTGGATGCATCCTGTTTGTATACTTCAGCAAAGTGCAGCATCAAGTCATAGTCGTTTTTGACATCGTTTGACATGAATTCCAGAAGATTGTTCGCGAAAATGATGATTCTGGATACGACAGCCTTGACGGTGGTGGTTACATTCTGAATTTCCGCAATATTGTTTTTGGACTGATCGGCAAGTTTGCCGATTTCATCGGCTACTACCGAAAAACCTTTCCCCGCGTTTCCTGCTCTGGCCGCCTCTATCGCGGCATTCAGTGCCAGCAGATTTGTCTGGTCGATAATATCTATGATCGAGTCGGAGAGAATGGAAATCTGATCAACAACCCCCGACTCGTCAATTGCGCTCAACAGATCCTGCTTTGTTTTTTCAAATATGCTTCTGGCTTTCTCCTGCGCAGACAAGCCTCTTTCGTGAATGGTTTCGGCGTTTTTCTGAATTTCATTCGCTTCAAGTATGCCATCCGAAGCCTTTTGCGCGAAATCCTGAATTGATTCTGCCATTTCAAGCGAATTTCCCGCAATTTCAGTTGATATTGATGATGCCTGTTCCATCACTCCGCTCAGTTCATTTGATGAGGAAGCAAGCTCTTCAATGTTGTCGAATATGCCCCTCAATGAAGAGGATACCGAGCCGATGCGGGTTCCGATGCTGTTCATTCTGTCATTTGCGTGTGTAAGTTCTGTTATTCTGTTTAGTATCGATTGCTCGTGATGATTCACGATGTGTGTGATGTTTTCAGGAATAAATTTTTCTGGTACTTCCTTGCCGGATAATCTGTGAATATTCTGAAACAGGGCCTTTATTGGATTCGATATGGAGGTGATTGTCAGTACAGCCAGTATAAGCGTAAATCCGATCAGGAAGATCGCCAGTATAAAAAACAACCTGATGCGAGGATTATCGAATGACCCGATTTCCATAAAGACAATCGCGCTCATCAAACTAATCACGCAGATATAGAAAATAGTGAATAGAAGTATTCTGGTATTGAAATCCATTTTGCGGAACATCGGCCATAACCCCTTTCTCTGTATTGAAAAACCCTGTAAGTTAATCTTCGTAACCCGAACCTCGAATAATACCAACAAGGAGCTTCTTTTAATCACATCCGGTGAACATTTACCTCGATCATCATTGGGTTTGTGAAAACCGCAATTTGCATTGGTCGTTTTTTTCTTACCCATAATAACGAGGTAAATTTTTGCGATTGATCTTGTTCGAGATTCCCTATTATAAATCCTTATATTTAGTATTTCAAGAAGATTAATTAAAATTTACATAGCGTCGCTGCAGAATGAACACGCAGCACACGCCGATGTTTATCGCGCAAAATTGTACATATTACTCAAAAATGTACAAAAATTTCTTCTGTAAAACGACAGAGAAATGATTGCCCGGCCTTGAAAATGCGTAGTATGCGGCAAAAGCCTGACTTTGTGTGTCACCGTTGGGGGGGGATAACAGGCTGTAGTATGGCAGGCCCGATCGAGAATAATATGGAGGCTTTCAGCCTCCGTATTATTCCGCCAGCTGGGGGCCGGCGCCGATTTTCATCGTACCTTTGTAGTAAAGCTCGCGGTTTCGCTTGTCGGCGGGTCTGTCAATGTCCTGCCGTGATCAATATGTATAACGGGTGCAGACAGGCACGCCGTTTTCAGATATAATCCGTTTTCACTTTCGCGTACAAGTAAGCGTCGTGATAGTTTTCGTTGTTGAATATCCGCTTGCGCAAAAGGCCTTCTCTTTTGTAACCGCATTTATCCGCGACGCGTACGCTGCCGGTGTTTTCAGTCATCATCACGATCTCAAGGCGTTCAAGATCAAGTTCGTTGAATCCTTTTTCTTCAACCAGTCGTACCGCATCGCTCGCTATTCCCCTGTTCCAGTAGTTTTCATCGATGAAGTAGCCGATCTCGCCGATGTAGGGCGTGTGGGGATTTATTTTGATACCAACCGCACCGACAATGTCTTTTTCATGCATAATGGTGTAATTGTGTTCGAAGTTTTTCTTGCGCTTTTTTGCGTTTTGCAAAAGATACAGAACTTCGTCTTTCAATGTCGGCTTGATTGAAAAATACAGAAAATTCTTGTTGTTGAGAATTTCGCAAAATCTTCGCGCATCGCTGAGTCGTTGAAATCTGATCCCGGTAGTATTCATGGCATTTCCCAGATGTCGTTGCCTGCTTTTGACTTCAAAATAAACCTGAGCAAAGGGGGCAGGCAATGTATTGAATATAATCGTGCGATTTTAGGGGGAAAACGAAACGAAAGCAGGGATAAAATTCAAGTGTTTATTCAGAGGCCTCAGACCTTTAGTTTCCTGTCTGAGCGCCTGAATTTTTACGGTTCGAGATAACAGGTTCGCTCGTCATTGTTATCGCCTGGTTCTCGTCATAGTGCAGGTAGAATTGCGTCAGAATGTCATGATCACCGCACTTAGGACAGCTCTGAACGTTGAATGTCATGTAAAACGTTGTCCGGTACGCGCTTTTCTGTGCCAGCGACTTAAGGTATTCGATCGTCTGCTCAAGAGTCTTTCCTTTCACCGCTTCGCGAATCTTTGCCAGTTCATCGCGCATTTGCGCCGTATTCGCTTCGATACGTGAAGATTTTTCCGATGCCGAAAGGCCGTCAAGGTCGGCTTTGTCAAGGGCCGGCATGTAATACAGCTTCTCTTTGAGTGTTTTGAAGTACTGTTTGCAGTTTTCACAATATGAGCTGTCTTTCGCCCCGTTGAGAACGGTAACCGAACCCGCGATAAATCCGATATATTCGAGTGCGAGAAGGCCGTAACCGACATATCCCACGCTGTCGACTGTACTCTTGTGTGACTTTCCGATGGTGAGGGATGAGTTGCGCGCCGAGTCGAGCGTAAAACCGATGAAGGCCGAAAATGAGGAATCGCCGCCCGAGTTTACGTAGACGAAGTAATGAGCGAAGGCGTAAAAAGCAAAGGCGATCACTCCGACCGATATTGCGAAGGGCAGGCCGGTATTCACGTTTAACACGCGTGAGCTTGCCATGTATCCGCTACCGCACAACATGCCGGCGATGAGCGCACCTACCGGAAAAATCCAGATATAAAGGCCGAGCAGATTAAAATTGAAATGCTGCATCATCATGAAAACAAGAAGCATGGCAATCGCTGAGGTGATGATGCCTGACAGATAGATGAGGGGTAGTTTCAGATTGGACATAGTGGTCTCCTGGATATCGCTTTTCCGTTTAAGGAAAATATTTTGATCCCGATTGTTGTCGGGGTTTGGCCCGGGTGATCTGAAATCATTATTTCGTACTACCGATACTGCCATGAATGAAAGTATTTGCGATGTGTTACTCTTGCGACTGCGCTGAAAATGAGTGCCTATATCCCGCAACACCCTGCATGTGGAGTTTGGTGGATATGCCGGCGCCGATGCCTGTGCCGAAGCACGAAGGAAACGATAAAAATTATTTCATTTTGTGCAAGCAGTTTTTATTAAGTCAGTCTTTTGTATGATCAAATTTTGCATTGACTGTAATTGTTTTGCCGACCGCTGTAGTATACTATCATGAACAGGATGCGGATGTATGAGTTGCGGCTTGGTGCCGGCCTTGATGCGAACTGGAAAGAGTATTTGTCGGCCGAGCGGCTCGTTCGTGAATCGGAGTCGCTCACCTGTGTTCGCATTAAAGTTCAGGATCAAAGCGCGCTTTTCGGTGTTCTGAAAAAAGTGAGGGATCTGGCAGTGCCCCTGATCTCGCTCAATGAAATCGAAGAGGCGGAGGGGAGTAAATGACGTGAAATCATCATGATATTTTTTCTGCTGATAGCCGGTGTGAGACCGGCAAAAGTGCGAAGTTAAAATGGAATCTTGTCGCAGTTGACGTATACATTACGACCAAAATTGAGAGGAAGAAATGAAAGACAAGCAAAGGCTGTTTTCTCTACTGTGGATTTTTGTCACATTGAACTACCTGTACTGTGATGTGCTGACGCTGATGGATTCGAATCTTCTGAAGCAGATTCTTTCAGGGAAAGTCGGCAGCATAACAATGAACGAGGGATTTCTGCTCGGAGCCGGGATTCTGATGGAAATCCCCATGGCGATGATTTTAGTTTCGCGCCTTGTCAGGGAAGGTCTGTGCAAATGGCTGAACGTGGCGGCGGCCCTCATTATGACGCTTGTGCAGATCGCGACTCTGATAGGCCCTTCGACAATGTACTACAAGTTTTTCAGCGCGATAGAAATCACGACGACGCTGTCGATTCTCGTCATCGCCCTGCGCTGGAAAACCGAAAGCACTGAAGCGGCGAAGTGATATGGTATCTTCGGGTTTAACGCTTTTTGCATTTTATTGCTTGAATTTTCAACAGAATGAGGTAATATTGAACTAAGTCCGACTAAGTCAAGATTATGCGTGTTTTTTTGGGGGGGGAAAAATGATTTCAGTAAATACTCATGAAGCGAAAACACGTCTGTCCGAATTGCTTCAGAAAGTGGAAACTGAAAATGAGAGTGTCGTTATCTGCAGAAACGGCAAACCGATTGCCGAATTGCATTCCTGGAACAGTGATCGGGATCCACTTAGACTTAACGCTTTACTCAGCAACGTTATAATCAACGAAGAGCCCGATCAGCCGCTTTCTGCCGACGAGTGGCCCCGGGAACTTCTATAGTGATGTCCATGGTGCTTCTGGATACCTGTGCGCTGATCTGGTTGGCTTCGGATCCGGACAAATTATCAAAAGCCGCAATAACGGCAATTGATAGCCGACGGGATTCACTGTTTGTTTCGGCGATAAGTGCATTCGAACTTGCGGTAAAAAACCGTAACGGAAAGATTGTGCTCCCTTTGCCCGTGCATGATTGGTATCGTGAGGTATGCGCTTTTCACGGTGTTCGTGAAATTGCCGTTACGGGCGATATTGCCGCGGCATCAGTCATGCTGCCGCAGCTTCACAACGATCCCTGCGATCGCATAATAATCGCCACCGCACAGATCCATTCGATGGCGATAATAACCAGAGATGTGCTGATAAGTAAGTATCCTGACGTAGAAGTTGTGTGGTGAAAGGCAGAATGTTCGGCGCAAAAATATCCCTTGTCGCAGGCGCTTCAAAGCCTTTCGTGTTTTTTTTTCGCGCCTTTGGATTCGAGGTACTCAATCATAGTTGCTGCTTCTGTAAAAACACCCGCTTGAGCTCCGAAACGAAAAAAAGCGGAAATGAGATAAAATCCCTTTGTATCATATCACATTATTCGATCGTAATACTGGCAAAAAATCACATTATTTGAAGATATCAACATTATTATGCTTTTACCACTCTGTCGTAGGGAACGGCCTGTTGTGTGAATAATCCGAGGGTCCCGTCGATATCCTTTTCGTCGAGGCTGACGCAATAGCCGCAGTCCGAACTCAGGTGGCGGGGCACCGAGACAAGTTTGTGTTCAATGCCGCTTTTCTTCAGCACGCGCGAGGCCCGGATGGCCTCGCTTGAATTGTGAAATAGTATGTAGACGCTCATTTCCGTTCTCCCGCGATTGTTTTGATCGCGGCCGCGCAGCGGGCGGCTTCGTCGGCCGTGTTGAAAATCCCGAAGCTGAGCCGCATGCTTCCGTCGGGAAAGGTGCCCAGCCGCATGTGTGCCGCGGGAGCGCACTGAAGTCCCGCGCGTCCCGCGATGGCGAACTCTTCGCTCAGCCGTGTCGAAATGTGTGATACCTCGAGACCTTCGATGGTGAACGAGACGATGCCGGTGTTGCGCGCCGACGCGCTCGATCTGAGGCGGCTGAATCCGCCGACAGTTCCGCATTCGTTTTCGATGATGGCGCAAAGGTCCGCCTTGTGCGCGAGTATCCCCTCGCTGTTATGGTGATCGCGAAGATATTTCAGTGCCGCCGCAAGACCCGCGATGCCGCATACATTGAGCGTGCCGCTTTCAAATCTGTCGGGCAGATCCGCCGGCTGTTCGAAACTGTCAGAGTTGCTCCCCGTGCCGCCGTGCATAAGGGGGGATACACGGCGATAATCGAAGCCGTCGCCGAATACCAGTGTGCCGGTGCCCGCCGGTCCGTAGAGGCTCTTGTGTCCCGCCGCGGCGAGAATGTCGATGCTGTCACGTCGCATGTCGATATCCGCGATGCCCGCGCTTTGTGCCGCGTCGAGTACGGTCACAAGACCGCGGCCTTTGCACAGATCGAAAATCCCGCGAATCTCCTGCACGTCGCCGGTGACATTCGAGGCGTGATTGAGAATTATCATGTGTGCGGGCTTTTCGAGCAGCGGCATAATGTCGTTCGTCTGAATATTGGTTTTTTCGATGACACAAAGCTCTATCGCGCCTTTTCCGGCGAGCGCGTGCAGCGGGCGCATGACGCTGTTGTGTTCCATGCCCCCGCAGATGACGCGGCCGCCCTGACGCGCCAGACCGTGAATGACCGTGTTCAGCGCGTGGCTCGCGTTGAGCGTAAAGATGACGCGAAGCGGGTCGTTGACATTGAAAAGATTTGCGAGAAGTTCCCTGCATTCGAAGACGAGTTCGCTCGCCTCAAAGGAACGCGCGTTGGCCGAGCGCCCCGGGTTTGCGCCGATGCCGTTCATGTAGTTGACAACGGCATCGCTGACGCAGGGCGGTTTTGGAAAAGTGGTCGCGGCGTTGTCGAAATAGATGTCCTTCATTTGCCGATTGTCAGTGTGATGCTATCGCCCTCAACGGTACACGAGCTTTTCATTCCGTATTTGCCTTCCACAAAACGGATTACGTTTTCTTTGGACACCTCGTTGTCGAGAATAACCACCAGATTCTGAGCGCCTTCTTTCAGGGCTTTTTGTACGAGTATGACGGGCTGCGGACAGGAAAGACCGCGTGCGTCTATTTTGTTGTTCATGTTAAGATCTCCTGGTGTTTTTAAAGGTGCATGCGGCAGCTATGATCAGGCATGCCGCAAGTCCCGCGATTAGAGCCGCGCCGCTGAATTCTCCGGGGCCCGCAGCCGAAGAAGCAGTTTTGAAATTGTGAGCGAATGCGGCCCCGGCGCCCATGCCCGCAATGAATATTGCCGCATCGCTGTCGCCTTCGCCCGACATGATAAATTGCCGTCCCGGGCATCCCCCCGCGAGAACAAAGGCGAGACTTGAAAGCAGCATGCCCGCGAAATTGAAGATGTGAGAGCTGTGAGCGACCGGTTGTGATTCGAAGCCGATTTTGAAATTTCCGCTTGCGAGATTGAAGACCAGCACCGTCAGAAACATGGCGGCCACACCGGAGAAAAGATGATAGTCTTTAATGACAAATATGTCGCGGAAAGAACCGACCGTACAGAAGCGGCTGCGCTGCGCGACGACGCCGATAATCAAGCCGGCGGCGAGGCTTATGAAAAGAGGCGCATGTTTTGATCCGGGGCCCTCTGTGCTTGAAAAAAGCGGAAAGCCCTCCGGTGAATAGTTTTTTATCACGAGAAATGCGAGCAGAATGACTGAAACAAGCGGCATCAGAAAAGCCGTGACGCGGGGTTGCTCACAGGTTCTGCCGAGAGAGTATCCCGATTTGAGAAACACAACGCCGACAGATACGCCCGCGACAAGACCCGCGAGTCCGACGAGTCCGTTCAGGTCGCCGCCCGCGCTGCGGATTATCGCGCGCCATGGACAGCCGAGAAACACGAGTGCGCCTATCATCGCGAAAAAGCCGAGCGCGAAACGGATAAGGGGCGCCGAGCCGCCACGGGCCCTGAATTCGCGCGCGATTAGCGCCGCGGCCATTGAGCCCAGAACAAAGCCAGCGAGTTCTGGCCGCAGGTACTGTACGATCCCCGCGCGGTGAAAGCCGAGGGCGCCGACAGAGTCGCGCAGAAAGCAGGCGACGCACACTCCCATGTTGGCGGGATTTCCGAAGTGCACGAGAAGTGCCGCGATAAGTCCTATTGTCGCGCCTGTTGCGATGATGCCGGCACGGGATGCGAAGAAATTTTTTATGGTTTTGTGCAAAGTAATACCCTCCGTGTGTATCTGAAAGAACGAAATGACAGCCTTTCGCCTAAACTACTGATTATGTACGTCAAAAAAAAGTCAATTTTAATCCCGATAGCAGTAACCCGAAAAAACATTACTCGTTTCGCTAACTCTGACCGGGCGCTTCGCTATCCGCTAAGGTGCCCTCTCATAATTTTCTTGTAAATTGTCGTAATATAGGTATTTAGTGAAAGTGAGATGTATATTCGAATTGTTTCGAATCTGGAAAATGCAGGTGTTCGCCCCGCCTGTGTCGGGGCGAAAAAGCAGTTTTTTGCCAGTTATGCAATAAGTCTGTTTTTCACTTGTTTCGCAGTACAAAGAAAAATAAAAAGGCCGGTTGATTGATGAAAAATAATTTTATACTCAGCCATTTCGGGGCTTATCCTTATGTTGTTATAAACGACATAATCTTCATGGTGTCATTTTTTCTTCTTAATCCCGACGAAATCATGATGGGCGCCATACTGACACAGCTTTTGATGGCGCTGGTGTTTTTCGTTGTTGTGCCCTATGTGTATGCGGTAAAATGCTGGAAACGTATGGATGCCCTTTCGAAAAATGATGAGAAAATCTCTGTTTTCCGGAAAATAGTGAGAGATCAGCCATATCGATCGACCATTCTTGTAGTTTTGAGCGGTTTTACTTATTTGCTGCTACAGTTGAGCGCAATTGTTCTCTCCGGTTCAAACGATATGATCAAATCCGGTTTCTTTATGGTTGTTACAATGCTGATGTCATACTGTCTGATAACGGCCTTCATTACCTGGTTTTTTGTTTCCCGCTTCATGATACGTTATCGTGAGGCCCTGTTTTTCGAAAAATCCCTGATTGTTACACCGGGCAGTAAACGATTAAGCATTAATCTTTTGATTCTTTTTGTCATAATCGCGGTGGTTCCGTTTGCCATTATTGTCCTTGATCTCGGCGGAACCGGATATTTTAGCGAATTTAATAATTCAAATTTCACGGTCATAAGTGATTTGTTCATTATTATGATCAGTGTAACGCTTTCTGTGGTTTTTCTGACAAAAAGCTTCGTTCGTCCACTTGAAATGCTGGCGGAGTATTTTGAAAAATTGCGCAAGGGTGATTTCGGTGTCCGGGCACCGGTGCTGACCGACGATGAAATCGGCCGGCTCAGCTTGCGTTTCAATCAAATGGCGGCCGGTCTTGAGGAGAGGGAGCTTATCAAGGCGACTTTCGGCAAATACATGGGTGAGTCCGTCGCTTCAGAAATACTGTCGGGAAAACTTGATTTGTCGGGTCAGGAAAGAGAGGTGACGGTACTGTTTACCGATATACAAGATTATAC
>JAEWVL010000082.1 GCA_023396665.1 Spirochaetota bacterium | reverse complement strand
CTCCGGAGATGTGGTGTTTCATCATCAGGTTAACGGCTTCCTGAACACTGTTGTGAGGCAATAAAAACAGGGGGTCTACGATGACGCCGTTTTCGGAGCGTTTCACCTTGTCAACCTCTTCGGCCTGTTTTTCAAGAGGCATATTCTTGTGTATTATGCCGATACCGCCCTCACGCGCCATTGAAATAGCCATACGCGATTCTGTCACAGTATCCATACCCGCGCTCATAAGCGGTATGTTCAGTATGATTGATTTTGTTAAACGGGTGCTGAGTGAAACTTTGTCTGGGGTAACTTCCGACATGCGGGGGACAAGGAGGACGTCATCGAAGGTGAGTCCCTCTTTAATGACTTTCATGTTGATTTCTCCGCTTTCTTGTGAAGCTTTATTCAGAGGCGTTTTTTGTCAAGAATGTTCCTGCCATAACCATGAAATAGCGGAATTCGAAGAAAAATTGTCTGCATTCACAATACCGGCGGGCTGTTACTCCTGCCCTTCGTTCGAGTAAATCGTAATGATATCCCCCTTCTTGTGAACCTCTACCATCGATTGTTTGCCGTCAAAAAACAGAAATTGCAGCTCGCCATCGTCGGTATTCTCGTCCCATTCGATGGCATAGCCCCCAACCTGCAGATAGGGCCCGCCCTCCCGGCGAAAAAAAGGATGTGCCTCAAGCCACCACTCGTGATAGTGCCGCAGCATCGACTCACTGGCATCGCCTACAGGCGGTTCGGCCTGCGCTATACGTTTTTCCAGAAAAGCTGCGGGGGGATACGACAGGGCGGATTCGGCCGCAACCCGGTAAAATGACTCTTCCTCGGCATCTTCAGGGGGATAATCCGCGACAAGAAGTTCCCTGTCCCTTGTCAGAACAGACCACTTATCCCCCATCGGAAACGCACAGAGGAGCGAAGAATCATCAAGCCCCATATATGCTGCACCATCGGGATCCTGCTCAGTATAAATCGTGCATTCTCTTGCAAGAGATGCCGCAAATGTGAGAAGATTCTGTTTTTTCACCGCTCCCCCGGAATAATTGAAATTTTCAGGCCGTACAAGCGGACTGAAATTTATTGACAGAATGAAGTGTGTCGATAAAAATAACAGGGATATCAGAAAAGGGTGTAGCATGCGCATTAATTCCGGTCAACTACTATTACGACCGGAAACGGCAAAGCCGGTATAAACTTATACACCTGACAGATCGGGAGTTTAATGGGGAAAAAAGACAGCAAGCGCTACAGGGGCAGAGAAAAGGATCCGGGGATTGTTTACGGGTTTGCCGACCTGCCCCCCTCGAATATTGCCGAAGAAAAGCAAAAAGCGAGAAAGTTACGCGCCAGCGCATGGTGGAAAAGAAAGATAGCCGATGGTCTTTGCTATTACTGTCAAAAGAAGTTTTCACCCGATGAGCTGACAATGGATCACCTTATCCCCCTTTCCAGAGGCGGCACCTCTGACAAGATCAACATTGTTCCCTGTTGTAAAGAGTGCAACAACAAGAAAAACTATATGCTACCCGTCGAATGGGATGACTATCTGAACAGAATCGGAAAATCACAGCCATAAAAGGAATTAACGTTGTGACACAGAAAATTGAAAAATTTCAGAAAAACCAGCCGATTTTCCTTCAGGGAGAAGAGTATTCATATCTTTATCATCTTCTTGACGGCGAGGTCGTTTATTTGATGGCCGGCTCCGAGTACAACGGAATAGACAGCGAACTTATTCTGTCCCACAGCAGAAGAGTGTACGGACTGAAAGAAAAAAGCGTCCTGCTGCCCCTGAAGGGTGTTTCCATCGTGGCTGCCGGCGATTGTTCTTGTACTCGAATACCTTTCGGCGGCAGTACCGTATCCGACTATGTCCGCAAGAACCCGTCTAACGCCGCCACAATGCTGAGCTGTCTTTTCCGCATCATTGAATCATGCTTGAGCGATTCCGACCGGCTGGTGAAATTCGAACGCACTCTCAGCTCGATACTCAACAACCTGATCGTTATATTCAAGGAACTGTCGGGGCGTTCCGTTCAGGGTGATCTTAACAGCCGAATAGATAATTCATACCGTCTTTTTACAGAAAATGGCGGGCATTTGCCTTCGGACATCAGCATTCAATTTATTGCAGAAGACCACGAAGCCATGTTCGGTAAGGGGGCACCGGCTCCGCCCCAGAGCATCGAGACATTATACGATAAAAAAAGCTATGATTTCTACAAACGCATCACACGGGTCACTCCGAATGTACTGGCCCACCTGTTTAACTGCGATTTGTCCATACCGATGCATATTTATACCGAACTGACTGGCATCATCTACACGCTATTCGCATCCAATTTCAAAGGCACCGAGCGTATACGAATACTGTTTTCCCAGCTTTTTCATGAAAAAAACAGCATGTTCTCCCTTCTTTTTAACGAAGGCGCAGCCAACGACCTTGTTTCAACGACACGCATCAGAACCGAGACACTGCAGCAACTCGCTTTACTGAGCGCGAAACTCTACACCAGCGCTCAGGAAATTAGCGGCATAGATTTCGGCTCTGCGCGAGACTACAGCGGAAAAGCGAGTCTCGAAAATTTTCTCAAAAACCTCACCCCGCTTCGTCCGCAGACGCAGGCAGTGCAAACACCGTCGGGAGCGGGAATGCAAAGCGCAGAATCGCCTCCCATGCTGGGACTATCGAACGAAACACTGTCACTGTATGCGAATTCGCTTAATCAGATTTTTGATTTTGCCGTTATGGGAAACGACTTTCGAAAAGAGTTTCTCACCGTTCTGAATAACTTCAAAAAGCTGGAAAACCCCTTTGACGGGGAGACCGATTCACGCAAAATCAGACGCCAACTGTCAAACCTCTACTGGACACTGTACAACCAGGTCTTCGTACGTACAAAAAAATCAAAAAGCGTACCGATGCCGGTTAAGCTTATGCTGCTTTACGGTTTTGTTGATGAGAAAATGATAGACCCGGAGCAGCTTCCGGTACTCCATCGCTTCGCTCAGGATAAATACAAGCCGAACGCTCCTGTTCTGTTCGAATACGAATTTCTGACACGAATTTACATGGGAAAGGATGAACCGTCGGTCAATGAAATGGGTCTGACCTACGAAAAAAATCTCCGGGAAATGACCAAAACCGCCCGCAAGGGTGAAAACCCTCTTGAGCACGCACGCGATCCCAACTACATGGTCGATTACGAGATTCATAACATGTTGCACTCGACCACCTCCATCGTTTCCGGTTCACGGTCAACGGCTTTCCCCATCCTCTGCTCGCAGCTCGTTAAGGGTGACCCCGCAACCCTGCTGGTAACGAAATCAAAGCTGGATAAAACATTTGCCGAACTCGTTGAAAGCGACTACTCCGCATTTTACCGTGAAACCGTTCTGAAAATCAATGATGCCCGTGAGGTGATCGAAGAGGAGATATGGCCCTATCTGATTATCCTCCCCGTTTTTGGAACAAAAACCATGATGTGGCAGGAGATTGTCGGTACTAACAAACGAAGCCGGGCACGGATTGTGGTGCCCGCATTTTTTTCGGGCGATCTTTCAAAGGCGCTCGCCCACACCTTTGCAATCTTCCGCTGGGAGCTAAACCGCACAACGAAGGGCGGGCTGTGGGCTGATCCGGTCGAAGGCGGCATTACCGGTGCCTACAACGATTACATACAGTTCTTTAAAAAGAATTCCAAACTGTCGGTTGAGGCCAAACAGAAAATTCACGAGCGCATCCGCAGTCTCAGAAATAACATGCGAGAAGTGTTTGCCGAGGATTACGTTATCTGGCAAACATACGAAAAAGAGGGGATCATGAAAATGAACGCCATTGCGCGTGATATTTTTTACCGTTATGTTCCCTTTAAAAGCGCCGTCCGCGATAATCTCGCAAAACTTCCGGCTTTTGCCGATTGCGCAAACCGGTTCAAGAATATCAGGGCGCGAACCTTCGGCAATTTTGACCGGAAATTCAAGAAATACCAGGCTCCGGACGGATCATATCCGCCGGAAATAGAGAAATTTCTCAACTACCTGCAAATGTGACGAGGCTTATACCATGAAGCGAAGAAAAGTTTCCGGATATATCAATATCTACAGCAAGAAAGTGAAAGATCAGATCAGGCAGGTGGGAGAAAATTTTTTCATGTCTGAGGGTTTGCCTGAAGTTTCCGATCAGCTGTTCCCCTGTATCGACGAACTCATCAAAAACGCGGTAAAGGCCAACTATAAATTTATCCTTATCATGGATAAACTGCGTGAACAGGTTAAGAAAGAGAATCCCTCCCTGCAGGGAGCCGAATTCTCAAAGGCGATTCTGGCAATACTGCATGACAAGGTCCGCTTCGAAAAAATGGCTGAACCGATAATCGAGCAAGAGGCGCTTACCAACGAAGTCAGACGAATTCTGAATGAAGAATCCTCCCATATCAAAATTCGCGACAAAATGTACAGTGAACACCGCGCAATGACCGAAGAAGAGATAGCCGTAGTGGAGAATCTGCGTTATCTTACCAGTATCAAGACGAAGCTCAAAAACTCGCGAATCAAAATCATACTGAAGATCGAATGCGACGGCGAGTTCATCTTTATTGAAGTTACCAATACCGCACCAATTCTGGCGAACGATCTCAGGCGTATTCACGATAAAAGGGACGAGTTCAAAAAATATGTTGAAGAAGGACGGGCTCATGAGTTCTTTATCTTTAACATGGACACTTCAGATGCCGGATTCGGTCTCGGTTATGCGACTATAGACAGTATCCTTTCCAGCGTGGGACTTGACCCTTATACGACAATTCAAATTCTCGCCGCATCAGATACAACGGTCATGCTCTCGATTCCCATCGCACATTTGAAAAAAAAGGCGGTATCCTGAATGAGCAAAACGAAACTATTCTTCTTTTTACTGGCAGTGCTCATCGCTTCATGCGGTCCGTCTACGCACGGGCAGACCGTACTCACTACTGATAACAACCCGCAGGCAGATAAATTCAACACCATCAATTACCAGTCGGCTAACGATAACCTTTACGAGAAATATCTTGTAAATCTGCAATCGTATACCACTAGCGGCAATGTGTACCACGAAAAGCACATCAGCTACCTTCGGGGTATTGCGGAAATTCTTACCGAAGGAAAAAAATACAGCGTCTCAGCCCAATCAATCGGATTTTATTATGACAAGGTAAAAAACGAGAAGGAAAAGCTGTATCTCGGCCTGGATATCATCGCAAAACCCAACGAGGTAAAAGGCGAAGACAGTTATATTGAAAACGGCCGCCGCCTCGTAACCATTTATGTTCAGCCGGTATTGTCAGTGCTAAAAAACTACGAGATCATTTTATCCGAAGAGCAGGTTGAAGGGGTTGTAATTGGACTATACTGGAATCAATCATCCCGGAGAGAATTTGTTACGATCTGGTTTCTGAAGCAAAACGTGAAAGATTACTTTAACGGCTACATGACGCTTAGCGAACTGATCATTAAATCGACTATTACGAATACGGACGGAAAACAGATTCGTCTGGCTCTGTAAATCGCCCGGTCTTCGAGCCTTCCTGCGGGGCCCGAAGACCGATAATCGAACTGATTGCTTTTATATAAACAAATTCAAATTTGCTTCTTCTGCGGCTTCAAGATAGGCCGCAACTCCGCCGATCCTGACAAAGTCGAAAAGCTCCTCTTTCCTTACACCCATCACATCCATGGACATCTGACAGGCAATCATTTCGACACCCGATGCCGCAGCGGCTCGCAGCATATCTTCAAGCGAATCGACATTTCGTTTTTTCATAATGTGCCGCATCAGTGCAACACCCATGCCCGACATATTCATCTTTGAAAGCGCGAGATTTTTAGTGCTCTTCGGCAGCATCATCGTGAACATCCTGCCGAAAAAGTCCTTTTTCACCTTTTTACGCAAGCCCGTCTTCAGGAGGGTCAGCCCCCAAAAGGTGAAAAACATCGTGACCTTTTTCCCTGTTGAAGCGGCACCATTCGCTATCACCAGAGATGCGAGTGCTCTGTCAAAATCATTTGAAAAAACGACAAGCGTCTTGTTATTTCCTCCGCTTCTGGATGCGCTTTGAACGGAAGAACCCTTTTGCACAAGGGCCCGTATCACCCCGCCTTCCTCTTCAAGTGATACAAGCCGGTTGCCCGTCATATTGCACCAGCTTCCCACATCTTTCCTGAAACCGGGATCGGTCGCGCGTATTTCGAGAATCTTGCCCTGCCCCAACGTATCAATTCCCTTTTTGAGCTGCATGATCGGTCCGGGACACTGCTTTCCGCAGGCATCAATAATAAGTTCGCCAGCACTCTGAATCGCAGAACTTTGTACCTTCTCAATGATCTGATCATCACTGCCGATCTGTGACGAAGAAAAGGGATCGGCTCCCGAATAATGTCCGAGTGCAGTCTCCCAGGTTTTATAACCGCCGACAAGATTGTAAACTTTGTCAAAACCTCTCTGCATGAGAATTCGCGCCGCGAAATATCCCCGCAAACCAACCGCGCAATATACGATAATTTTTTTATCTTTCGGCAAACGACTGATCTCTTTACGCAAGCTGTCAAGATCGATATTAACGGAACCCTCAATCGCTCCGAGTTCATTCTCTTCCGATGTTCGCACATCAAGAAGAAAGATTTCACTCATATCGATCGAGGCGAGTTCTTTCCAGCCGATCGTCTTCACCTTTCCCTCGATGATATTCTGCGCGGCATAGCCGGCGATATTGACCGGATCTTTGGCGGAAGAATAGGGAGGAGCATAACAAAGTTCAGCCTCCTGCAGGTCATAGACAGTACCTCCGGCGCCGATTATCGCAGCAATGACATCGATACGCTTGTCCACACCTTCAACACCAACCGCCTGCGCCCCGTACAATTTTCCTGATTGCGGATCGAACACAATTTTCAGTGTCATCGGAAAAGCTCCGGGATAGTAGCCCGCATGACTGCCTGAATGGGTGATATTCGATATGACAGAGACTCCGCTTTTTTTGAGAAATTTTTCCGCCATCCCCGTTGTCGCCACGGTAATATCGAAAATTTTCGCTATCGCACTGTTTATCGCACCCTGATAACGGCGTACATTACCGCCGATTATGTTATCGGCGACGATTCGCCCCTGCCTGTTCGCCGGACCGGCAAGCAGTGTGTTCATCTTTTCTCCAGTCAGCGGATTTTCATAGGCGATAGCGTCTCCCAGAGCATAGATATCGGGATCACTCGTCTGAAGAAAACTGTTCACGACTATCGCACCGCGTTCGGTCAAAGCCAGACCGGAACTCTTGATAAATCCAGTATCAGGACGAACACCGATTGAAAGTATCACCATATCAGCCGTTACGGTTCTGCCTGATGCCAGCATCGCCTCGATAGCATCTCCACTTTGTTGAAAAGAACTCACACCATCACTCAGATGAAGACCGATTCCCTTTGTAAAAAGGTGTTGGTGAACGGCTGCGGCGATTTCAAAATCGACAGGAGCCATAACCTGATCAAGCATCTCAACAATATCGATCTGCATTCCGAGCTTATGCAGATTTTCCGCCATTTCAAGTCCGATAAACCCGGCTCCGACGATGAGGGCTCTTCTCGGTTTATTATTTTGTATAAAACCATATATTTTATCCGTATCGGGAACATTGCGAAGAGTAAATATTTTGTCATTATTTATACCTGGTACGGGAGGACGTATCGGTTCCGCTCCCGGAGAGAGAACAAGTTTATCATAGGAAAGATCTATTTCACTGCCTCGAGAATGATCCTTAACCCTGACGCTTTTGCCCTTCGGATCAATCGAAAGGACTTCATGGCGGGTAAGCACGTCAATACCAAGACGGTTTTCCAATCGCTCTTTTGTCATCACGAATAGATCATCCCGCTGTTTAATGACATCTCCTATATAATAGGGAAGACCGCAATTCGCGTAAGAAACGTATTCGCCCCTTTCCAGTATGCAAATCTCCGCCTTCTCATCCAGTCTTCGAAGCCTTGCAGCCGTGGTTGCCCCTCCGGCAACTCCCCCTACGATAACTATTTTCATAGAGTTTCCTCCTTTTTGATATATTTCACAAATTCCGGCTCACGAAGTTCCGAAGCCCTGAGTTTCTCCATGCAATCCTCACCCTTCTCCGTAATCGCAACATTGATGACACGCCGATCATTTAATCCAAAAGAGCGAACGATATAGGTCTTATGTTCAAGAGAATCAAGAATGCGGGACATTCTGCCGGGAGACAAAGACAGTTCAGCCGCAAGATCTCCGGATGTGGAGTTTTTCTCGCGCAATGAACACAGAATCATCGCTTCGTTTACCGATAAATCACTTATTTCGCGAAGATCGTTTTCAAAACGGTAGATTTCACGATATACGTCTTTCAGTACACACATGAGTGAGTGAGTTTTTTTCATTATACCTATCCAGTTGAAAATCATTTGAATGTCAATATAGCATTATATTTGCTATTGTCAAATATTTTTATTAAATATATTTGTTATTAACACACTTATATGTCCAGACTGCAACTGAATGCACCCCGAGCATTTGCATTGAAAAAAATGTAACGCTTTCAGCATAAAAAATACTTTAACTATGATGATGCGAAAACTATTAGTAACAGCTTGTAATCCGGGTAATTCCAATACATAATGAAGGAAATTCTTTCCGGTAATAATTATTCGGAGTTCCCAATGAAAAACCATAATGAAACTTACACCGATAATCTTCTTTAGGCTAGATTCTGTGAAACAAACAAAAACGATTCTCTCACGTCTTTTACAATACTCATGTATAACGCTGCTTGCCATGGGCAGTGCTACCTTTTCTTTCAGTCTTTACGGCGAGACCGCTTCGCTTACATCGCCATCAGGCAAACAGACTAAACCCGTCTATAGCCCATTTGAGACCTTTGAAGATATCAACGGCGCCTTTCCCGATAAAATACATATTAAAACGCGAACACAAAGCTTCAATTCGTATCACTATTACCTGGTTCACGAAGGGCTCATATGGTATAAAGCGATTGAGGGACAAAAGGGACCGGAAGAATGGACACTTTTTGACAAAACCGGGCTTCCGCACAACAAGCGAAAGCGCGGCTTTATCAAAGCCGAACACATAAGTGAAATTTCCGCCGACGCGGACGAACTTGTCGCACTCTCCGCTGACGGCCGTTTTTACCGCTACTGCTTCGATTGGATATTTTCGCGGACCAACAAGACCTGGCATGACGTACAGGGGTGGCCGAGCGAGCGGCAGCTTCTTTTCGACGAACGCACATCACACAATATCGCCTGGGCGCTCGGAAAGCGCAACGCTCACACTATGTACTATGAGGATATCTTCGGCAATCAGCACCACTATGGAACAATGGAAATCGCAACGACCTACCTGCTTCTCGATGACGGACAGGAGATTGTTTTCGGAGACACGGGACTTCCCAGTGACTTCAGCAGAAACATTCTCGGTCCCGACAGGGGACGTTTCATCGCATGCGGATTATCCGCATCAGCCTCAACAATATTTCTCATCGGTGAAGGGGGTGAGATGTTCACACGTCTCGCCGATTTCGATACCCTCGGCTGTGATCCGATGTTTTTCAAGTACACCTATATTCCTTACAAATCGGAATTCAGCGGAACAGAGTATCGCTCTAACTACTCGCCATGGGGACTTCCCTCGGAAAACTGGTACGCGCAATCACCCATTCCTCTGTCGGGAAAAGCTGCCATTACCCGCCGCATATGCATTTTGCAAAACGGCAAGGGCAACGCCGCCCGTGAACTGCGCGTCGCCGGATTAAATGACGATGCAGAAACCGGGTATTGGTCAAAACCAATCTTCGGGAAACAATGGCATTTCGTTCCGGCTCCACTTGATTTACGGGAGGATGATTTCATAGATAATGACAAAATTGCCGCCAGAGAAAAACCGCGGGGCAATTCTCTCGATCGTTCATTTAAGGGTTATCTCTGGAAAGACCGCATTGCGGTACCCGATTGGGAATTCGAAATTCCCGATTTCAATATACTCGAAGGCTCCTGTTCAATAAAAATCAACTACAGAGGTGAAAAGATACGTCTGCTTCTTCACCCGGTGGAAGTATGGACCTATATGCAGCGCAAGCAGCCCGGTCGCGACGGCACTCCGAAGAATTTCTTCGTGACTATTGAAGTACCCGATAACGCCTTTGCCGACGCTTCTCCCGCATTCAGAAAAAAATTTGAACCCATTCTACGCCGGGAGGACCGGCAGCTTTTCCGTTTTATCATGGAAGCGGGGAAGGACTATCTTATGATTGAAAGCAGAAGCAAATCACAACACGGTTATACACTTTTTCTCACCGCAGACGGCAATGCCCGCCTCTTGCCTTCTGTTCACCGAATGACGACAATCGACGAACTCTCCGAGTTTGAGCGTTTTCATTCTCAGGCACTGAAGTTCGATGAGGCAAAGACCTTTACAAAAAAAGATTACGCGCAAATTAAACAGAAAATCAATGCGAATAAACTGCTCAGAAGGGAAATAAACAACCGGATTGCAGACTATAACAGATCGATAAAGACGGCGCAACGCTCGAAAAACGTCTATTCGGCATTCAGCGTACTCACCCATGCCACCTTACTGTATCGTATCGATTTTCCGAAAATATATACTCTTACCCGTTTTGGAAATTCCATTCTCGAAACACAAACCGAAACCGTTCAACTCGTTTCCGGTACTCGCATCTGGCTTGACCAGAAACTTCTCGAGTTACTTGAATTGCGGATTAAGGCTTACAGCGGCATTCAAAACGCACTCGCTTCCGGTGCCGCAAGCGCAAAACTCCCACCCTACTACGCGGAGAACTTCTCCGGCTACTGGGGAGTCGCCGGTCTTCCCTTGACAATTGACGGCATCTTTCAAACCGAACACTCTCCCTCGTACAGGGGACGGCTCAGCGCAGATCCGCTAACCCGCGAATTTCCCGGATGGACGCTTGAAATAGGCGAGCGCGGAGAATTCGTTTTTCTCGTAGAGCTCGAAAATGCGGCGAAAACCATTTTTGAACAAAAGGGCGAGTTCTCCAGCGATAAACCGTGGCAATTCAACGGAAAAATTCATCTGACTTCAGCCGGAAACGGCGAGGACGATCGATACATCTACGAATCGTATATAAAGAACTTCGTGCCGCAAGAAGGTCTCGCAGTGCGCATACAATGGGACGGGAAAAAACTGGAAATACTGCCTCAGAGGCAGATACCCGCACTCCCCGCTGTTCCGATACAAATTCAATTACCGATGATCTCTTACCCGGTATATTTCAGCGGAGAGTTAAGCCGCTGATCGAAAAGCGACTCGGTACATACGGATATGTTAAGCCATATACGGAAAATGCAGTGCTGCCGAAATTTTGAAAAAAGCATCGGATTGCCGTAATCAATCCGATGCTTCAGTTCTGCTACTTTTTCACTTTTGCATGGCGCAGGGACCGCGAACGGACTCCAAGTTCGATAAACTTGATGGTATAACTCAGTGATGAAGTATCCTTTCCGCTGATTCCGTTTATCGTAACCGTCCATTCATCGCCAGCCGCAGGCTTTGAACCCGGAGTAAAAATAAGCCCGGCCGGGGGCATTGATCCCGAAGAAAAGGCCTCGCCGTCTTTGATCGTCGAAGTAATGGTACTTGCTCCGTTTTTTATGCTTACCGTACAAGCATCGAAACTGGCCTTATACCAGTAGAGGGTAAAATCCACAAGGCGATTAAAATCATCGACTGTAAACTCGATCGGAAAGGCTCCAGCAGCCGGGTAGAGAACCGGCTTGTCCCATGTCGAGGATACATCCTCATATTCCATAACCCACTGCACCAGTGTATCCGCATACGGATAAGAGCCCGGTGCATCATCCCTGTAGAGATAGCCGTATCCCGCACCTTTTTGACCTGGATACAAAAACCATTTTCTGTGTCCCGTCGAATCAACGCCGGTGTCCATTACAAGATTATCCAGCAAGGTTGTGTAGGCATAGTCAGGCGAAGAGGACCAGGAAATGGCAAGATTGCTGCTCGATGCCGCATCATCAGCCGTTGGGGTCGCGTAGGTAAAGCCCTCGGCTATCGGCGTATGTGAAATATCATTTTGAATGATCATACTCAGAGCCGCTTCCTGACATTTGTCATTAATCGAATCTTCAGGCATATTGATCGGCGGCAACTGGTGAAAAGAACGGAAGAAATTTGTACGGCGCACAAAATCCATTATTGCGTCATCAGTCAAGGTACCCTTCACAAGGTTCTCCTTGTCATATCCGTTCACGGCAGAAGCGCTTGTTGCAGTATTTGAGTAATTTTTTTCGTAGTGTTCACGAACCTGTTCTTCCGTTAAGCCGACAAGGGGATCAAAATCATCCACTGTATAATAACCGGTCGTGCTCTCGTCTCCGCTGCCGCCGCCGCCATCATCCGAGCCGCCATCTGATGGCTCGCAGGATAACAACAACAGAAGCGCCAGAATAAGTATTGCCCACTTTTTCATGTAATTCTCCACTGTGTTATTGTGAATCTCTAAAAAAATCTCAACAATTCGAACCCCGAATAATTCCAATACTAAACGAGGTAAAATTATTACGAGTGGTCTTGTTTGAGGTTCTTTATAAATCGAAAATCTCGGTATCGCTTACCGGAACAATGGCATTGTCTATACCGTTTTCACGAAGATATGCCTTTAGCACCGATGGATCAATCGCCCAGTCACAACGCACAAGATGATTGATCATCAGCTTTTGCGGCGTTATTTCTCTGACAAGATCAATTATCTCGCAGATATGATAATGCTTCGCATATTCTTTGTTCATTCGCCCCTTTACTATATCTTCTTTCAGGAGACTGTGAATGTATAAATCCACCCCTCTGATCTGATCAAGATTTTCCTTTCGGTAAACACTGTCCCCGGAAATATATACCCGTTTATTCTCGTATTCCACCAAAAAACTGATGTGGACGTTATGCCAACCGAGGAAATGATCGGTATTGAAGGCCTTAATCGTCAGACCGTCAACCGAATACAGCTCCGGCAAATGATATTCCTTGGGATAAAGCACCGTCAACTGATCATGCCTGATTTTCCCTTCGGCCCACAGCGGATGAATAATGGTCGGCGGACCGATAATTCGTGTTGTTTCAAGCGCACACTCACCCACAAGTTCAGCGGCGAAATGATCCCTGTCATCGTGAGTAAACAGCAGCATATCCCCTTCTTTCAGTTCGGGGGGATCCGTATAATCGTTGCAGACATCAACATAGATGGTAAAGGTATCAAACTCAAGTTTGACAGCACCTATCCCCAGTAAGCGTATTTTCAAAACCCGCCTCCAGTGTAACGAAGTAACAGCGAAAGTATATGCACCTACCGAGCAAAGGGCAAACCAAATTGTAAAAAAAAAGGGATAAGCGGATGCTGCAAGAAACGAACTCTGCCGGGTTATAACGAGTTTAGAAGGAAAACACAAGGACAGCCATAAAACAAAGGGGCGAAGAATCAGACCTGTGTACAGTTCACAGGTCTGTCATTCCTCGTCATTTGATGCACCGAGAGCGTGTCCTTTTTCATAGAACGTGAAAGCATCACGGGCATCGTATGTGGAAGCGTCAATCACTTCAAACGTTTGCGCGTCTGCACCCTGCACTCTTTCTGTGCGATAATATACTCCGGCCAGGTCTTTCGCATAAAACTCATCGATCTGCTGATATTTGACCGGCACAGCTGTTGACACCTCAGAGCCGTAGTAAACATACTTCGAATCTGTTGCCGAGACGCTGTATGCTTCATCAAGTTTAAACGGTTTAAACGTTGCCGCCTGAGCCCCGCTTACGATCCGGTTTTCATAAAACACAGATTTCCTGTCTCTGGCATAGGGACGCATAAGGACCATAAAGCCGGCCGGGTCGGCACCCTCTATCTGCATTCCTTTGTAAAAGACACGGTTCGCATCGGCGGTATAATAGTGCCCGCCGATCATACGCAGGGTTTTCGGATCGGCATTTTTTATACGGTACCAGACAGGCTGCTCGATCTGAAACCGACGCTCCAGATCTTCAAAAACCATGTCGACCAGAAAAGCGTTTACATCATCCCGGTAAAGTCGTGCCTGCGGATCCGAAGACGATATGAGTGTAAAACTATCCGGCTGAGCTCCCTTTATATGGGTCAATACACCCTTGGCAATCACGTAGACCTGTTCGGCGTCTCCGGCGGCAAACTCGTCAATCATGCGGAACGTTTTGATATCTGCCGGCTGATCACATGAGGCTCCTTCAAAAAACAGGAGATTGCGGTCTTTCGCATAGCCATGTGAAAGACGTACGAAAGACTGGGCATCGGCACCCTCTACAAGAGCCCCCCGGTAATAGACGTTCAGATTATCACGGGCATAACCTGTTCCGATATCCCTGAAACCCGCGAGATTCGATGTCACAATAACTTCATCGCGATAATAAGCCTGATGTTTGTCTTTCGCATACAGATCGGCACTTTCACATTCCTGGTCTGAAACGCCCTTGGTCAGAACGGAAAAACTGTCAAGATCCGCACCTTCGATTTGCCTTCGAACGGCGCGATCCTGATCGTCAAAAAAAGCGAACTCAACGACGCCCCGGTATTCACGATAGCACGAACCAAGACGGGTGGAATGACGAAGGTACAGC
>JAEWVL010000067.1 GCA_023396665.1 Spirochaetota bacterium | reverse complement strand
ACATAGGGGTCGGGTACCGTTTTTGAAACATTGCGCTCGATAACGACGCCGTCTCTTTCAAAGGCCGTCACCTTCGCACAGTTGATCAGCTCGCAGCCGGCTTTTTTCAGCGAATGGATAAGGTGTCCACGGTTTGCGGTACAGGTGCCTTCCATGATGTCGGGCATCATCTCGAGCACCCTGACAACCTTGCCCTTTTCGAAGGTAAGCCAGTGTGCGCACTCACAGCCGACAACACCACCGCCGACAATGACGATCTCTTTCGCACGACCGATGAGATTCGGATTCAGCAGAAGCTCGGTTGCGCTCACGCTCTTCAAAAGCTCCTGTCCGGGAAGTGTCAGTCGGGCTTCCTTTGTACCGGTCGCGAAAACAATCGTCTCGTACTTTGACTTGGCAAGCTGCGTTACGTTCACCGCCTTGCCCTTATGCACTTTGAGATGATGTTCTTTCTGCGCCTTCACAAGCTGGCGCTCAAGATAAAGACGATAGTTGTCAATTTCGTATTTGATCTTCGGAATACTGCCGGCACTTACCTTGCCGCCGCTCGTCTTGTCACGTTCAAACAGCTCGACCTTGTGTCCGCGTTTGGCCGCATTGATCGCGAGCTGTATGCCGGCAGGCCCCGCACCAACTACCGCGATCTTCTTTTTCTTTTCGGCGGCGGGGCTGATAGCGGGATATACATATTCGAATGCGGTGCGGGGATTCACCGCACACTGCGGATGACCGCCCTCGACGAACTCGTTCAGACAGCCTTCCTGGCAGCCGATACAGGGAATTATCCCGTCGACATTGCCGGCAAAGACCTTGTTCGGCCAATCCGGATCGGCGAGCAGCGGCCGCCCCAGCATGACCATGTCGCAATCACCTTCACGAAGCGCGCGCTCGGCAAGATCAGGATAGCCGAGTTTGCCAACACCGACTACGGGAACGGCTACGCCCGCATTCGAAACGACTTGTTCCTTTTCAAAGAACTCTTTCACGGTGCGCGCGACTTCGAGAAAACAGCCGGCAGGCATGCTCGCGGGGGGATGCGGCAGCCACCAGTTGTCATAACAGCCGAGATCGACGTCAAAAATATCCACCCCCGCTTTCACAAGATTTTTCATGTAATCAAGAGTCATCTCTATCGTACGGCCGTTTTTAAATTTTTTCAGTGCGGGAATACTCATGCCCTCTTCGCCGTACACCTCGTTGAGCGCGAGAGACAGATCGATGCGGTACATAATCGGATAAGAATCGCCGACACGTCGGCGCATCTCGCGTACCATATCGAGGCCGAAGTTCTGCCAGTTCGCGAAACGGCCGATTTTGCGCCGGTTAAAGGCCGGATTCGTCAGCTGCTCGAGCAGGTATCCCTCGTGACCGTGCAGATATACGCCGTCAAGCCCCATGGCCTTGGCATCGGCACTCGCCTGACCGGCGTTACGGATAATCTTTTTCAGTTTGCCGTCGGAAAGACGCATACAGGGTATCTGCGGAATGTAGAAATTCGGATTAAACGAGGCCGACACGGGAAACTTGTGCTGATTGATCAGGCACTGGGGATTGCCGACACGACCCAGGCCGGGAGTCAGCTGAACAAAAATTTTCGCACCAAAGTTATGTATGCCCTGAGCCAGATCGCGCCAGCCCATAAGAACGGTGCGGCTTCGGTCGATACGGGGAAAATAAGAAAGCTTGTCAAGTTCATAAAGGGAGTTATCGATGCCGAAACTGATGGGAACAAGACCGGTAGTGATCAGCCCCACGCCGCCTTTGGCTCTCTCGAAAAAATACTGCAGCATGCGATCGTTCGGACGCCCCGTCTCCTCACACATGTCGATGTTGCCCATAGGAGCCATGACAAGTCTGTTTTTGATGACCGTTTTGTTTACCGTGATCGGTGAAAACAGCGAAGTGTAGGGATACAGCGCCTTCGTCATGCGGGCGCATCCGCCCTTGCCGTTTTCCGCTGCCTTGGTTTTTGTCCAATTTCCATACGTATCGACAAGTCTCTGGACAAGTTCATCCGTTCGCATATGGTATAACCCCCGTAGTATTGTATTAACCGAACAATCACGCCCATCTGTCGCAAACTGCCGAAGTACAGGCGCTCATATATATCCGAGGGGGGATAAATGAACATTTCAACCCTTTTTTATCAACACCGTTTTTTTGTAATACACTGACGATCACAGCCCGTCTCACGGCCTTTTTTATGATAGGACAAATAAAGCTTGAAAAAGCTCTCGCGATATGAATGACTGGGGCGTGTCGGAGTATACTACGGGGGAAACCATCGTGAACAGTAAATTAAATGATCATCTGTTTCTTTTCTACGCTGCAACAAGCTTCTGGACACTGTTTTTTCTCGGCGGTCTTTGGTCAAACTACTATCAGCAATGGTCCTTCACGCAGCAGTTGATTTTTGTTTTTATCATACCCGCTTTGATTCTTGCGGGTTTCGCGCCGAAACTTATTTATCTGGTCAACAGAAACTTCAGCGTATTTTCATCTTTGATTGCGGCACTGTATTTCTGCATTCCCCTGCTGCTCTACGATTACATCTATCTTCACCTGTATCAGCGTCAAAGCTTCGCCTATTTTTCAAAATATTGGTACCTGACATATTTTTCTCTGGCGCCTCTTGTGATTTTCCCCTTTGTCGCATGGCGCACTCGCAGAAAGAAGATGATATTCAGAATTTAAGAGCCTTGCGTGTACAAAAACCTGGAAAGAATTCTCAACACAGACGGGTTTGCCCGCTTACGGATCTCTGAATGAAGAGATCCCGCCCTCTGGCAGTACTCGTTTCGGTCAATGCCCGCTACACTCACAGTACCCCGGCACTTTACACACTCGAAAAGCTTATCGCCGATTATGCCGACACGCTGCAGCATGAAACCACCGTCAGCTGCGACCCCGTCGCCGAAGGGGCCGCCATCGCGGCCCACGCTCCCGATATCGTTCTTTTTTCAGCCTATATCTGGAACGGCACGGTCATACACCGCATTGCCGAAGCCCTGCGCGCAGCATTGCCACGACTCATCATAATCGCCGGCGGGCCTGAGGCCTGGCATAACCAATGGGAGGACATGTGCATCGCGCAATCACTCAGATCACTCGTCATGGCCTTTCGGGAACAAAGTTTCGCGAAGATCATCGAAGGCGGTGAATATCACATTGACGAACTGCCTTTCGCCTATTCCGATGAGCAGCTCGAATCGATGAAGCGGCGCTATCTGTACTACGAGACCTCGCGCGGCTGCGCATTTTCATGCGCCTATTGCCTTTCGGGGGCGGGTGAGGCGCTCAGCTTCCGCTCGCTTGACAAGGTGTTGCCGGAACTCGAACAATTCATGAAGCACAGGGTACAGATC
>JAEWVL010000063.1 GCA_023396665.1 Spirochaetota bacterium | reverse complement strand
GTGCACTGCTTCGCGCTGCGCAACTGATAATGGAAATCATTCCAGGCGCCTCAGCCGCTTCGCCGGTCATTGACTGCTATCCCGCAAAGGCGGAAACGGTAAGCGTCAAAACATCCTGTGATTATATAAGAAAACAGCTCGGTGTTTCACTGCAGGACAGTGAAATCACCGGCATTCTCAGCTCGCTCGGTTTTACGATTACGGCAGACGGCAGCGCTATTTCCGTAACCGTCCCCTCATGGCGCGCAACAAAGGATGTCGGCATAAACGCCGACATCGTCGAGGAAATCGGAAGAATTTACGGATACGACAATATTCGCCCTGAAGCCCCCATGGTTCCCTGTACATCACCGATAACAAATCAGTTCCGTCTTTTCGAAAGAAAGATAAAATCAATTTTGTCAGGCAACTGCAATATGATCGAGGTTTATAATTACTCGTTCGTCGGCGAAACACTTCTTAAAAAAGCCGGCATTCCCGAAAATAACGAACTGCGCCTGCGCAACGCGCTCTCCGTGGAACACGACAGACTGCGTACCGATCTTGTCCCGGGGCTTTTGCAGAATATTGCCCTCAACGAGAAAAATGCAGACTCGTTTGCCATCTATGAACTTGGTCGCAGCTATCACAAAAAAGACCGCAGTGACAGGGAACTCGCACAGGAAAAAGTAATTGTTGCCGCCGCATTTTGTTCAAAGGGAAACAGGGATGAACTTTTTTATGAAGCCAAATCGGCAGTGCGCGATCTTTTGACACGGCTTGCGGTAAAAGTGTCACTGCGACCGGCAGAGAAAGATCTTCCCGCTTACGTTCATCCGAAACGTGCGCTTGAACTGCTCTGTCAGGGAAAGAGAATCGGACTTGTTTTCGAATTGAATCCCGTTGTCAGACATACGAGTAACATAACAAGCAATACGACTCTTTTCACCATTGATGTAAACGCGCTTTTTGAAGCGGAAAAGATAAAACCGGCGTTCAAAGAGCTTCCCAAATACCCCGATGTCTACTTCGAGGTCTCCGTTCTGGCGGATGCAGCGACATATGCGGGATCGCTTTGCGAATTGCTCCGCAAATCATCACCGGCGATAAGTGCGGCTGAAGTGATCGCGGTGTATGCCGGTGAGCCGATACCGAAGGGCAAAAAATCCATATCATTGCAAATCACCTTCTCGTCACCCGAGAAAACACTTTCCGGTGCCGAAATACAGGCTTTGCAGGACGCTGTCATAAAGACGCTCGACACCAAGGGCTATCCATTACGATAAGGGGGGATACGGACATGGATGATCTTTTTCAAAAAATAATAAAGGGCGAGATACCTTCTCAAAAAGTATTCGAAAATGAAAAGGTCTACGCCTTCAAGGATATTAAACCGAAGGCTCCCATTCACATCCTTGTTGTGCACAAGGAACAGACCGCGAATATAATGGATACCGGAGCGGATCGCGCCTATATCTATGTTGATCTTTTTATGGCTGTACGTGAAATTGCCGTTCAACTGGGTATCGAGGAGAAGGGATTCCGTGTTATCATGAATAACGGTGCGGACTCAGGACAGGAGGTGTTTCACATGCACATACATCTTCTTGCCGGGAAAGTATTCGGTCCGATCACCGGCTGAGCGCCATCGGGCTCTTTCTGTTTCGCAGCTTCTTTTGAACGCGTACACGTCTGATTTCACGGCTGCTCGCATCTTCAACGGTGAGCAGCAAATCTTCAACCGTTAACTGATCACCCTTCACTGGAACTTTGTCCAGCATGTAAAGAATATATCCGGCAACCGTCTCGAATGAGTGTTTCGCGATCGTCAGATCAAACAGTCTGGCAAAGTAGTCAACGTCAAGCTCACCGGCAACAGAGAAAGAACCGTCATCTCCCTGTACAACCATTTCTTCTCCCGGATGCAAACCGCTTCGAATTTCACCGACGATCTCCTCGGCAATATCCTCGCGCGTAACAAGGCCGGTTACTCCGCCGTATTCGTTCACAACAAAAACAAGGTGCGATCCGTTTTTTTGCATATCCTTATATAGCGAGTGTATCTTCTTTGTCGCGGGTACATATTCAGCCGGCCGCGCGATATCTCCTGCCTCACGCAGATGCTCGCCGGCAATCAGCAGATCACGATAATGAATAAACCCGACAATATTATCAACCCTGTCCTCGTAGACAGGCAGCCGGGAAAACTTTGTGCGCTCGAGAACTTTTATAACGCTTCGAATACTCTGTTTTTTCTCAACCGATACCATTTCCACCACGGGGGTCATTATCTGATAAACCTGTCGGTTGTGCAGATTGAGTATTTCATTAATATATAATTTATAGGTTTGATCGATTAATCCGGCTTCTTCACCCATTCTGAAAAGCAGATCTATTTCGGTTCTCGCTTTTTTCTTGTTCACATAGGTATCTTCGGGCTTCAGAAACAGCCGCGTTAAGGATCCCGCCAGTGTTACTATCCAGGATACAAGCGTAAAAATTCGTGAAAAAAACATAAGCGGATATGCGAAAAGACGGATAAGTAATTCGGCATATTTTTTTGACAGAAGCTTTGGAAAAATTTCACAAAAAACGAGAAACAGCATCGTTTGACTGATCGTTACCACCAGTAACATTCTTTGCGGCAGTTTATAATAGGCAGCCGCAAGATAGGTGATAAACGCTGTCGCACTGATATTCGCCACATTGTTGCCGATCAAAATAACGCCGAGATACCGTTCAGTCTGATCAAGCAGAGTCAATGCCGGTTTGGCTCCCCGTTTCTTTTTTCGGGCCAGGGATTCAAGATTGTAGCGGTTCGCCGATATGAGTGCGGTCTCCGCTGCGGAAAAGAAAAAAGAGAAAGCGACAAACACAAACGTCAGCGAAAAATATACAAACGGAAACATCACAGCACCTCAATCTCAACCGTACGGATTTTGTTGCCGCTCACCGCCCGAACACGTATTCTGTAAAAATCCGTAGAAAGGCTCTCGCCCTTTCTCGGGAAATGTCCAAAACGCTCGGTGAGATAGCCGCCAAGCGTTTCAGACTCATTTGAGTCAATCGTATCGCCAAACTGCTGATTAAAGTCATGCAACTGCATTTCAGCAGAAACAACAGTCTTGTTTTTTATCTTCCATACTTCGCGTTTCGCTTTACCCTCGTCGAGTGCGAAATTATCCCCCATAACCTCGCTGATAATTGACGAAAGTGTCACAAAACCAGAAGTGCCGCCGTATTCATCGACCAGAACGGCCATTTGGAACCCCCCCGACACAAAGTCGCCGAGAAGCTCTCCGAGCTCTTTGGACTCGGGGTAATGCATGACCGGCTGTATAATCGGCGCGATCGAACGCCCGGTTTTCAGACCCGCAGCATAGGGAACAAGATCACGGGTGTCAATCATGCCCACGATGGTATCGGGCGTCTTCTTGTAAACGGGAATTCTCTGCGGAGCATCTGATTTAACGAGTGTTAGCAGTTCGGACACAGGTGTGGAATAATCAATCGAAAGTGAGGTGTTTCTCGGCGACATGACGTTCTTCGCGTTTTTTTTGGAAAAATACAGTACGTTCCGAATAAAACTGCTCTCTTCTGGAGAGAGATAACCGAACTGCTCATGTGAAGCCAGGACGGATTCGATCTCGTGCTCGGTAACACTCGCCGTATCTGTAGATGAAAGGCGAAGAACAGAAACCATGAAATTTGAAATTGAATGCAAAATAAATGTGAGAGGTATAAGAAGAACATGAACCCAGCGGATGAATCCGGATACAATGCGCGATACAAGGTGCGGTTGACGAACGGATAACAGTTTCGGCAGCATCTCACAGACAACTATCAGCAGCGGAGACACGATGCCGATTGATATGAGATGTCCGTAATCATGATAACGGCTGACAAGAGAATCGGTGACAAGCATCGTCAGCAGGTTATTCACCAGAAGGTTGCCCGTGAGAATTGTCACAAGAATCCCCTGCGGCCGTTTCATGAGCCGCGCGAGCATGTTTTCGCTTTTTCTCTTGGATATGGAAAACGAATAGAGTTCAGGTTTTGAAAGTGAAAACAGCGCAGTTTCCGAGCCGGAAAACACACAGGACAGGAGAACAAGTGCCGCAACCGGAAGCAATAATAGGGGAACGCTCATGTATCCTTTAACCGGGAAAAAGTTCGGATTCTTTTTTTCTTAAAACACGAGCACACTGTTTCTTGAAGAAATCAGTCGGATCCTGCTGACCGGTTTCAACTTTCGACAAATAAGAAGGGGAGAAATTGATCTTTTTGGCGAGATCAACCTGTTTAATACCCTGTTTTTTTCGCTCAAGCCAAATACTGTTTTTCTGAGCGCGCGAGTGAACGACAATTTTGCGCGTTGAAACATTTCTCGGAAAAAGAACCGATTTGTCGACACCGAGGATAATGCTGCACTTTTCTATAAACAAAGAGGAAGGTTCAATTATTGACTTCTCAATTTTGCATAAATAGGATGGAGACACCCCTATCAGGTTAGCGAGTTTGACCTGGGAGATTTTTTTTTCTCTGCGGACAAAAGCGATCACGTTCTTCACAGAGAGAACCCCCTTCTATTGCAAATCGAGAGTAATTTCAATGGTAAAATCTTTGGTTGAAACATTGCCGTTAAAATCTTCTGCATGGACAGTTATAGTATTGGATCCCTGAACGTAGAGGATGTTATCAGCCTTGTAAAGGCCATCCTTACAATAGATATCATCAAAAGATTTCCCGCCTATTGTCAATTTATTTTTTTCATAATTTATTTGATCAAATACTATATTCTGGCTATTTTTATTATTAACATTAATTAGAAGCTTATAAATTCCACGGTGCTCACCCTGCCCTGCACCGTCAAATATTTCAACATAAAGCGGATGATGTTTTGTCAGTCGTACTTTCGAACGGTCATTAATCCGCATAAGGGTGCCGTCAATAACAAAGGCAAGTCCGCCGATCTGCGGAGCAAGCTCATCCGCCGGTTTTACATAAGAAAAGAAATTGTACGAAGTCCAGTCATTTCTGTCAAACAGACCAAGATGTATATGCGCTCCGAATGAGCGCCCCGTATTGCCGTAACGTGCAAATGGCATGTCACTCACACAGCTTTGTTCAAAAGAAGACTGGTCTTCAAGGTGAAGATATAGTGAAACCTTGTCATCTGCATGCGCGACGAATACGTAATTTCCGCTGCCGGTGTAATGATCAAAAGGAAAAACGCTCTTATTCCAGTAATAAAGTATATCACCGTCAACTACAGGCATGACCGCATTAGAAGAGGCCACAAGGTCAATTCCGTCATGAAGGTGATCACCCCGTGACTCGCCAAAACTCGATGTCACAGTTCCGTTTTTCACCGGAAACTGAAAAGAAAGAAAAAAAAGCGATAGTATAACGATACAACAGCCAACTGCACTTTCCGTTCTCATTGCTCCGCCTCCTGAGTGTCATCAGTAACATACTCGCCCGGTTCTGTTCCGGCATAAAAAAGTTCGTCTACAGACAGATTCTCCGTATTGTCGAGACTGCGGGGAACCTTCCCCGTCGCAAGATCGATCGTCTGATACGTGATCCCTTCATTTGGTACCGGAAAAGGCAGCGGTTTTCTTTCACGATAAATTTTCGCGATAAACTCGCCCCAGACCGGAGCCGAAACGGAACCGCCGCTTCGTCCGCGGCCAAGAGAAATCGCGCCTTTTTTGTTTCCGACCCAAACCGCGGCTACCGTTTCCGACGTATAGCCCATAAACCAGGCATCATTATAATTTGTAGAGGTCCCTGTCTTGCCCGCCGCCGGAAAATCGATTCCGTAAGCCGAGGCCACGCCGTAGGCTGTCCCCCCCGGCTGTAAAACTCCTTTCAGTATGGACACCGTAATCGCTCCGGCGACAGGATCGACAATAGTTCCTAGCTGTTCGCGCTTTTTCCTGATTCGCGAGAGAACTTCCTTTTCGTAATCCCAAATCACATTTCCGTTGTAATCTTTGATCTGACGTATCCCGTAGGGTTCGATATACTGTCCGCCGTTAACCAGCAGCGCGTGCAGACGCGCATTTTCAAGCGGCGAGAGCTCATAGGTTCCAAGCGCGAAAGAGAGCGTCTTCTTGAAACGCTTGTTCATCGTCGTATCATCGAGATCAAGTCCCTGTTGTATATATTTGAATACTGTGTCATAACC
>JAEWVL010000428.1 GCA_023396665.1 Spirochaetota bacterium | reverse complement strand
TTCTTGTACCAGTAAAATTCGCTCTGTTTGTCAAAAGAGGGGCGACGTTGGAAGTGCGGGCGGTATTACTGTATAAAAAAGATGACATTGGTGCGGAGAGGGTTCTTAAATATCTCCCGCTCGAATATAAACAGTTTTATCTGGAAAAGATGAAAATAAGATTGGATGCCAATTTCAGATAAAGCTTATTATACTCCCATACAGATAAAAGCTTTGCGGACATCTTCGGGAAAATTGCTGTTTACAGCCATTACTTCTTTGCGTGCAGCCCTTTTGTTCTTGTGTTGCAGATAGTAGAGTGCCCTGATCGCCGCGAGATGATGTTCTCCTGTCGTATGAGTGAGTGTCATATCCAGGGCGTCACCTTCTTTCTTCTTTTTTTTCATGTATAGCGACAGTCGTGCATCGGCGACGATGAAACCGGGACTTTCACTGTCTGAGTTTTTCGCACGATCATAGAATATTCTTGATTTGTTATCATCACCAACGAGAAAGTAGTAAACGCAAAGAAGAGCCAAAGCCTCGCTTGCAGTTTTACTTTCTGAGATGATGTACAGAAGCAGTTTCTCGGCACGGTTGTAATAGTGACATTTCAGATAAATCCGGGCGGCCAGCAATATGATCTGATAATCGCTGATAGGCGATTTTTTTAAAATCGTATTCATGACTCTGAGAGATGAGGAATAATCGGCTGAACAGTAATGGGAATAAGCCAGATTGTATAGAGCTATTCGGTCTTCGTCAGTAGTATTAAGCAGCGCTGAAAGATAATCCGCTGCCTCCCTGAACTGATAGTTCTCATAAAATTGCTTTATTTGCAATTTCTCTTTTGTAGTCATCCACTTTTACCGCTAATCCGGTTTAGGTAGGCGCTTGCCGTAAATCTGAATATTCCTGAATGAAGGTAACCACATAATCGTAATAATACAGAAAACCGACTACGGGATATTGGCACAGACAACGCGATGATACAGCGAACCTTATAGGAGCAAAATTGTAAGTGTTATCGTATAAAGCCGATTCTTGAAAATCTTGCTTTAAAAATATGTCCCGGTTCGTTGGAATACCAGCGAAGTACAAGCTTGCCCGTTACATTCTGTATCGGTAGAAGACCCCATTCTCTGCAATCTGAGCTGTTGTCACGATTATCGCCCATTGCGAAGAGATAGCCTTCGGGTATGGTGATTTCGGGAAAATCGTCGAGGGGAGCGGGTCTTTTGGTGTGCTGAACAACATGCTTAATGCCGGAAAGATTTTCTTCATAAAACAGTATTTCATTGAGTTGTTCAACCTTGTATTTCTTGTAATCTTTCTCTTTCAGCGGGCGTAGCGATAATTCTTTGCCGTTCAGATAGAGCCGTTTGTCTCTGACCATGATGCGGTCACCCGGAACACCAACTACCCGTTTTGTAAAAGCAATACTTTCGTCAACGGGGTATAGAAAAGCGATAATGTCTCCATGCTTGGGTGTGCCCCAACGTACAAAGTCAGTTTTCACCACCCATGGCTTTCCGAAGAACTTCATTCCGAATTTCACAGAGAAACCATAAGCAAGTTTGTTTGCAAAAAATTTATCCCCTTCGAGTATCGTCGGGTTCATTGATCCGGTAGGGACGGTGTAGTTGCCGAGAACTGTCAGCCGAAGAAAAACGAGAAAGAGGACAAAAATAACATTGCTGATAAAGTCCTTGCTCATTATATATTTTCTGATTTTTTCAGGAGTAATTTTCATAAATTCACCGGTTCACATCCAATATAGAAAACATATACACGAGGTGTTTCGTTTTCTTTGTCTGAAATAGGCCGAAATGCGCTTAGTTGCACCGCGCAGCATATGCAGACATTTTCCGCTTGAAAGATAACAGTTTTATGTCATCATTACGTCAATACAATTTTGCTGTAAATAAGCGAACTATGTAAAGCCTAAAACCGGGTAAACGAAATAATCGCTTGATTTTTAATTCTTTAAAAAACATAATCGAAATGTACAGGTAGCTGATGCGAACGGCTTGCATGAGGGTTTGGGTGTGCAAAGACGTTTTGCTTTGAACCAGAAATTGAATCCCGGGGGGGCTATGGCGGCTGAAGATTTTAAAGAGACTGTTTTCGAACTCGTAGAATTCCTGACAGAACACCATCTGACAAACAGCGGGCGCAAGCTTGTGACCAGTTATTTTAACGATATTAATCTGCCGAGTGCATTTGACAGAGCGCTTTATGCGGTTAATAAGTATTTCCCCGACAGTATGCCTGAGCCGGAAGAGCGAAGTGAAGAACTGAATGACTTGCTTGAACGCTTGCGGCGGAATGCCAGAGACTGGGATAACGAATAAAGTACTGTTTTACGCTTGTCAGCATATCCCCCCGTTTCAAAATGGAACAATTCAGTATAACGATTGCAACAGACGATTGTCTTTTTTTTGCATTGCATGCTCTCCCCGTTGAATGCGCAATGCTGATTTTAGGGATCATCAATAATATCATTTTTTCACAGGACTATGG
>JAEWVL010000299.1 GCA_023396665.1 Spirochaetota bacterium | reverse complement strand
ACTCTGGTCGATCGCTAATTGTCTGTGTGTGGGAGTTCTTTGTTTTCTTTCAAGATTCAACATTATCACCCTTGATCACTATCAGTGTCATGAACTTGCGGCAATGATTCTTCCATTTATTGCAATTTGCTCGCTAACGTTTTTATACGAATATTATTCTTGCGATTACAGAAAAAAACTTCTGCTTTCAGAAAGATTCGCCGAGGAAAACAAGCGGTTTTCATATCAGGTTGAACTGGCCAGACAGGTGCAAATGCAGATCGTTCCGTCAAATGATGTCTTTACGGACTTCTATGAAGCATCGTTTTTTTATGAACCAGCATATCGCATCGGCGGCGATTACATTGACTATTTCGACATTAACGATGATATTGCGGCATTCGTTTTATGCGATGTCGTGGGAAAAGGCATACCTGCCGCGTTATTAATGATGAGCCTGCGCACACTGATTCTTTCCTTTATAAATAACGGAAAAACCGATCCGCACGAAATTATTCAGTCTGCAAACACAATGTTTCATGACGATTACAAAGATGACTTTTATGTGACACTTTCTTTCATTCTTTTTGAGAAGAAAACAAAACTGGTTCATTTTTACAATGCCGGGCACAGCCCGTTCATTTACTTTTCTAAGGTCGAAAACAGAATCAAGGAGATCGAACTCGAAGCCGCTCCAATCGGTCTTTTCAAAAAAGGGCCGAAAGCCATTTCTGTTGACCTCCAGATGTACAGCGATGACATCATTATTCTTTTTTCCGATGGTCTGACTGACAGGATTAATATTCGGGATCTGAAAAACGCAAGAGCAAAACTATTCACTCTCGTACAGGAGAATTCAGAGAAGTCATCCAGCGAGCTGAAAGAGATTATCAGCAGCAGTTGCAGGCGATTCGACGACAACTGTGACTACAAAGATGATATCTCTTTTGTTATAATCAAGATTCTGTAACAACTATTCGGAGATAAAAATTTCGAGAAGTTTGACGACGAGTGATTTAATTTCCGGGTCAGCGTCGGCAACGGGTCCGATGCACCCCGGACATCCGCTTTCACACTGGCACTGCACTATCGCCCGCATTGCCGCCTGGGCTATTGTCGGGATAATTTCGTATATGCGTTCGGCAATACCTGCCCCCCCCGGAATAGAATCGTACAGTACAATTGCGGGTTTCCCACTGTAATTCGAACGGGCCATCTGTTGTGTGTGTATGTCGCGAACATCACAAAATGTAAATACGGGTGCTATATTCTGCAACAAATATGATAATGAATACAGAAGCGCCCCCGCTGTTTCCTTTCCACCGAAAGAAGACAATACATCTTCTTCAAAATCAATCCACACAGCAGAAGAGTGCATCTCCGATTCTGGAAGATCTATTTTGCCCCAACCGAGGTTTTCATGTGTATGAAAGCGTATTTTTTTGAACATCATCGCCTTCTCCCGCACATTCACCTCTCCTTTGTGTACGGATGCGGCAAGGATTTTCTGCTGTTGATCCGGATTTTGCGGCATAAAATATTCGAAAGAATCGTAATCTTCAATGATATGAACATCAACCTTGCTTTGAGCATCCGTATAATAATCGGAATCAATCGCGTGAACAAATGCCGTTCGGCGGTCCCAATCGAGCTTATCAACATAGTATTGTTGTCCCTGATGGAGATAAATCGCATCAGTATGAATGAGTGTCGGTGCGGCGTTGTAATCAATTTCTCCAATTACCTGATTATTTCGGGTCGTATCCACAATAACGAAGTTCTCCTGAGATGCCGTGCGCAGCGAAATTTCGTTCGCCGGATATATCTGTTCCATCCAGTGATATCGATCTCCGGTAAATTTTAGCACGCCCTGCTTTGCCAGAAAATCGAGCATTTCTTTAGTTGTTGAGAGATGCTTCGCGAAACGCTCTTCGAAGGAAAAGGGCAGTTCAAAAGCGGCACACTTAAGATGATCCATAAGTACAAGAAGATTGTCCGGATTGATCGTTGCCCGCTCAGGACTCGATGTTATAAGAAAAGAGGGATTTGTCGCTATATACTGATCGAGCGCAGATGAGGTCGCAACGAGAATCGCGATTGAAGGGGTCCCCCTTCTGCCCGCCCTACCGAACTGCTGAAAAAGCGATGAGATCGATCCGGGATAGCCCGCGGATATCACCGCATCCAGCATACCGATATCGATACCAAGTTCGAGCGCATTTGTCGAAACGACGCCTTCTATTTCCCCTTTGCGCAAGCCCTGTTCAATACGGCGACGTTCGTTGGGCAGGTATCCCCCCCTGTATGAAACAATTCGCACATCACGAACGCGTTCTTTCAGATAATTGGTCAGCACTTCGACTCGAACACGGGAACGCGCAAATAAAATACAGGGGATTTTGTTCTTCAGAATCATCGTTCCTATCGCAGCCGCCTCTTTTACAGAAGAACTGCGAATACCCAACTGCCGGTTAACAACAGGTGGATTGTATACGACCAGATGTTTCTCGCTTTGCGGCGCACCGTTATCATCAACAAGCCGAACCGCTGATCCCGTAAGATTCTCGGCATGCTCACGAGGATTAGCGATTGTTGCGGAGCACAAAATAAATGTGGGATTTGACCCGTAAAAAACGCAGATTCTTTTGAGTCTGCGTATTACGTTCGCAAAATGACTGCCGAATATCCCTCTGTAGGTATGCAACTCATCAATAACGATATGCGAAAGATTTTCAAAAAGTTTGGTCCATATGGAATGATGCGGAAGTATTCCCGAATGAAGCATATCAGGATTTGACACTACGATGTTACCCGCTTCACGAACGGCTTTTCGCGCTGTTGCCGGCGTGTCACCGTCAAAAGTGAAGGTTCGTATATCACAGCCGATTGCCTCAACAAGGGCGGCAATCTCGGTCATCTGATCCTGCGCCAGCGCTTTTGTCGGAAACAAATACAGCGCACGCGCCTTATCGTTTTTCAACATGCAATCAAGCACGGGAAGATTGTAACAGAGGGTTTTTCCGGATGCGGTGGGAGTTACGATAACGGTATCATTC
>JAEWVL010000228.1 GCA_023396665.1 Spirochaetota bacterium | reverse complement strand
TCTCTGTCCCGATCAGCCAGGTATCGCCCGACTTTTCCAAAATCAAGGTCGTAGCGTCACGACCGATTTCGATTTTATCGATAGTCCCCTCTATTTTTGCCAGAGCGGGAACCGTATCCTGTTTCAAGAGCTCCTTGACGCCAATCAGAACAAGCAGCAGAACGATTGCCGAAAGAGTGATTATCTTTTTCCTGTTCATCACTTTTCATCTCCTTTTGCGAACATTCGCTGAATAGCCGCGCGGCGCATTATGCGCAGACGCCAGACGATAAATCCCGCAAGAACCACAAGCAGCGGAAGCCCCAGAATGTTGAACCATTTGAAAATGTTCTTCTGGCGCAATGACACATCTTTCAGAGGATTGAAATCAATCCCCTTGGCACGCATCAGCGGTGTATCGTTATTGCCGTTAAGATAATCGGTAATGTTTCTGAGAAAAATCGAATCAGGCCCTCTTCCCTGCGGATCCAGAATGTTCGGCATCGTTATGTCAGCGCTGCCGATAACAACGATCCGTGCGGCAGCCACAGCCTCTTTCAAATGCGTTGAAGCCGCGAAATCACCCTGTGTAAGCGCCTCAGCCGGAAGTTCCTTGTAAAAGGGCTTGAACTTGCCTTCAAGCAGCACCGCAAGATTATACCGTTTCATTTCACTTTCATCCGGTGGACTTATCATAAACGGATTCAGTGATATCTGATCCTTCATCAGCCATGATTTTGGCGAGGAAGTGGCAAGAACCGTACTTTTTATTGCATTCGCTTCCAATGTATCCTCAAGCAGATCCACCGAAGAGGCCTTGAGAAAAATCATTGTTTTCATGTATCGCGAGATGGGATTCTTTTTGTCAAATGAGTCGGGCTTCAGCACAGGGGCGAAAAACAGCTCCATGCGATCATTGCCCTGCTGATTGACATAACAGTTTTTGTCCATGACATAGTCTTTATTCACCCGTACACCATACGATTCGAGAAGCTTTTCAAGTCCGTTAGTTATGGGAATAAAAAAGGACTCTCCGCCCATCCCCATGAACTGCTGCTGTTGCTGTATCTCGCGAAACGAATCGTTCAGTACATACAGAGAGCCGCCCTTCATCACAAAATTGTCAATATGGTACAGTTCGATTTCACTGAACTGTTCTGTTGCCCCGTTAATGATGAGTGTTCTGATATCCTCGGGAACACTCTGCAAAAGATCGACATCACGCATCTCATACATGTCCATATGGATATTTTTAAAAACGGCTGCGCCCTGTTGTTGATCCTCAAGCGAACGAGTGCCTTTGCTTACGTAGCCGATTGAAGGATTATCAGAGAGGAGGCTGTCGATAGCGGCTGAAAGACGCTGCTCTATTCCGTCAAGACCTGCAATACGGTTTCCGAAAAGCGGCACCTGCTCGATATCAAGATTGATAATCGCAACGCGATCATTCGCCTTGACAAGAATCCCGAGAAGGCCTTTCCCCGCGGGAATTGTCACTCCATCCTGAAATTTCATCTCCTCCCATTTTTTAAATATGCCGTACTGATCCGCAACCGGATCAACCGCTTCGGGTGATGAAGACCTGACAAAATTATACACCACCTTGCCGCTGTTGAGCTTCGAGATATGCTCGGTTCCGGCTCTGACAAGCTGATCTATTTTATTGAAGCCGTTTATGTTGAACTGCTGAAGATTGTCCGAGGCATAGGCCGTTACCTCGATATCACCCTCAAGGTCTGCGAGGATATTAACCTTGCTCTTCATCTTCTGCATGGTGGTGGTCAGGCGATACTCGAGACCGTCAGCCTGCACCAGATCGTTCACCACTTCAACAAGATCGCCATGAATAATTACCAGTCCCATGTAGGCGTTTGAAGCCTTGAACTGATCATTCTCTCTCTGCTGTATCTGAATCGGATAAACACCGTAGGTTTCGGCTTCGGTTTGCACACCTTCCTTTTTCATGTCAACGAACTCGAAGCTGAAGCTGCGCCCGCCTTTGTTTTTGTATTCTTCAAGCAGGTCCTTCAGATAGGTTTTCACGTTGCTGTAAGGTGCCGGCACATCGGGGGTGAAAAACACTTTCACGATCATCGGATCGTCAAGATTTCTCACCGCACGCACACTGGCATCGGAGAGCGTAAAAACATCTTCACGGGTAAGATCAATTCTGAAATTATACGACTGTGCGAAAATATTTATCAATACGAGTAAAATCACATACAGATATATGTTGTTCGCATCGTTTCTTATCGCTCTGCAAAGAGCGGAAACAACGCGGGAAAAGAATTCTTTCAATTTACGCATCTATCATTTCCTCTCTTCCAGTGTGGTGTGTGTCATCAAAAGAAAAAACATGGTAAAGGTCGCAAAATACGCCAAATCCCGAAAATCGATGATTCCCCTTGAAACGCTCTGAAAATGGAATGCCGTTCCGAGAAATGACAGCAGAGAAAAAATCTGCCCGGGCAAATATTGCACTACCATGTCGATCATCGTAAAGAAAAGACAGCTGGCAACAGAAACGAGGGCCGCGACAATCTGGCTCCTGGTCATCGCCGAGGCGAAAAGACCGATGGAGCTATAGGCTGCACCGAGAAAAATCGCACCGACATAGCCTCCGACAATCGGACCGAAGTCGGGAGAACCCGACAGTACAAGCGTCAGCACATAGAAAAGCGTCGGCGCAAGCATCAAAGCGACAAGCGTCAGCGCGGCAAAGAATTTTCCGGCGATGATTTCCACAGTTGTCAGGGGCATCGTCATAAGCATTTCGATGGTACCTGAATTCTGCTCTTCTGAAAACTGCCCCATCGTTATCAGGGGGATAAAGATCATAAACAAAAAGGGCAGCAGATTGAAAAAGGCACGAAGATCGGCCTGGCCCCGCATATAGAAGTTCCAGAAATACAGAATTCCGCACACAATCAGAAACAAGGATACGAGAATATACACGATGGGACTGCCTGTATAACTTTTCAGTTCTTTCGTATAGACACTTCCCACATGCGAGAGGTACTTTCGATTTTTATCCTTACTCATTGTTTCCTCCACTAGTCAGTTCACGGAAAATTTCCTCGAGAGTATTCTGCTCGCGAACCATCTCGTACAGCACCCAGCCCTTTGCAACGATCGCCGCAAAAAGCTGCGGTCGTATTTCGCTTTCCGCGGCTGCAGCTACTGCCAGCGAAACAAAAGCTGAATCTTCCGAAAGAACCCGAACTCCGGCAACGCCTTCCACCGCGGCGAGTGCCGTTGAGATTTCAGCGGCACTCGCTCCCGTAACTGTCAGTTTCACTGACACCGAACCGCGATGAGCGCGCTGCACCTCCGCAGTATTGCCATCGACCACTATTTTTCCACTGTCGATAATGATGACCCTGTCACAGGTGGCCTCCACTTCCGAGAGTATGTGTGTCGACAGAATGACGGTTTTTTCCTTTCCGATTTTTTTTATCAGATTTCTGATCTCGATGATCTGATTCGGATCAAGACCTGTTGTCGGCTCGTCAAGTATCAGAATGGCGGGATCATGAATCATCGCGTGCGCCAAACCGACACGCTGCCGGTATCCCTTTGACAGTTCACTTATGTTTTTGTGCATCACTTCGATCAGTCCGCAGGTAAAAGCTGTTTCACGAACACGTTCTTCCGAATCGACATCATGAATCCTGGCAGCGTAGTGCAGATAGTCATATACCATCATATCCTGGTACAGCGGAGCTGACTCGGGCAGATACCCGATCATCTTTTTTACGGCAATCGGCTCGTCTGCGATATTCTTTTCACCAACCGTTATCTTTCCGGATGCGGGAGACAGATAGCCGGTAATCATACGCATGGTCGTGGATTTTCCGGCTCCGTTCGGACCCAAAAGTCCGGTAATCTCCCCTTTCTTTATGGAAAAAGAGATGTCGCTGACGGCGCAAAAATCACCATAATACTTATACAAATTTTGCACCTCAATCATGTAATTCAAGCCTCCATCGTTGTATTGCTTTTTTATACCGCAGTCACCAGAAGAAGAAAATCCCGTCTGGTGATATTTACCCGGGTCCCGTCATTTTTGTTTAAATGACTGTAACTCTCTTTCCGTCGAAAGATTGTAAGGTCGACTCTTTTTCAAGAATAATTTTTTTGTACCCGGCACACACATAAACAGCGGCCGGTACCCGACAGCGACAGGCATAAGCAGTATGCTGAAACGTTATACCGCAAAAGGCTAACGCCGCATGCGCGTTCACGTCACGATCAAATTATACTTGATAATAGAGAGCTTTTTTCAGAGCCTTGATACATAACGAAGCCCGTAAATCAAGGCACTTTCGGCGGTTCTTTCGCTTCGTTGCAAGGTACAGTAAAAAGTTACACCTATCGGCTGTCAGTCTGACATTCGGCGCAAAAAATTTTACGCCATTGACACTTAAACCAGTCGTTCACGTATAGGTGCTGATCCGCTTATACATAGTACTATTCGCAAACGGGAATAAAATGAGCAATAAATCACAGTGGATGGCTCTGGCCGCATTTTCCACAAAAAACGACCTCGAAACACTTTTTGCGACACTGCGAGGTTCCGGTCTTTCCATCGGTGACCTTTTTTATCTCTCACATGAAGAGCTTGTCAATGAATTCACATTTTCGCAATCATTACTTGATGCTTTTGGCAACGCATCGTCACAATACGAGGATATTCAGGAAAGATACTCGGAGATGCTCTCCGGCGGCATTGAGCCGATTTTCTTTTTTGATCAGACCTATCCCGAAAAGCTGCGCCGTGTCGCAAACGCTCCCGCGATTATCTACTGTATCGGAAACCCGGCCCTGTTATCGGCAGGCGGCGTCGCCGTTATGGCACCGGCCGAAATCAGCCTCAAAGGCGAATCGATTGCCCGCCGCTGCGTACAGCTGCTCGCAGCTCACCATATTCATATCGCCGCCGGACTGACACGACATTCCGGCACCATCATCCACGCGGCGGCCATACAACACGGAACCACGACCTCAGCGATAATCCCCTGCGGCATACTGCAGTTCACCCTCGCAGAGAGACTGCGTCCATTCTTCGATCCGGAACGCTTCTGCATAGCCTCCCCTTTCCCCCCTGATACGGCGGCAAGCGCCGAAAACGCAGTCTACCGCAATACTCTGATCGCAACTCTGGCCGATGCCGTCTACATAATAGAATGCGCCGAAGGTTCTGTTCTCGAGCAAAACGCCGCATTTTGCATGAAACAGCATATCCCCCTGTACGTTTCCGAGTATTCGCAATACAGCGCGGAATCTTCAGCGAACACGAAGCTGATCACCGGCCTGGGAGCATTACCGGTACGGGGACGGAAAAACGGCAATACCGTCGATCCGAACATTGACCATATTCTCTGTACGCTCAAGATGGAAGGATACTCAACAGTGCAGTCATAAAACACAAACCGGAAGTGAAAAAAAATCAGGGGCATGCGCTCCTGATTTCAGGTAATACCCGGAAATCTTCGTTCACTCAAAGCAGATACGCGACCAGATCGGCGCATCTTTCTCTTAGTTTCGCAATCGCACGTTTTTCAATCTGCCGCACCGTTTCGGCCGACACACCGTATTCGAGCGCTATTTCACGCAAAGGCGCAGGGCTGTCCTGATCGAAGCCGAAACGACGGGATATGACTCTTTTTTCTTTATCGAGCAGTCCGTTTAAAGCCGATGTGATTCCCGCCCGAAGCTCTTCTTCTATAATCTGCTGTTCGGCGGGAAGCGCATGATCATCCTGAACAAGGTCGTAGAGCTTCGTATCCCCCTCGCCAATAGGAATATCAAAAGAAAGAACCGGTTGATTGCAAAGTTCCACTCGTTGAAGTTCCTGAATCGACAGATTTGCCGCCGCAGCGATGTCTTCATCGCTCACATCGAGACCGCTTTTTTTGCACTGCTCGCGAATCTCTCCGATATTCCGGTGCAATTCGAGTTTTCTCAAGGGGACCTTCACCATTCGGGCATTTCTGGAGAGATATCTGCGGACATAATAGCGTATCCAATAGGTCGCATAGGTAGAAAAACGATTTCCCATCGAGATATCAAAACGGCTCTGCGCCTTGAGAAGACCCAATACCCCTTCCTGTACGAGATCCTGAAAAATCGACTCTTCAGGACGATAGGAGCGGACAATGGAGATAATCATCTTCATGTATTCGGCAATGAGCTGAACACGTTCATCTCCGCTTTTGTTTTCCTGTTTTTCAAGACACAATGGAGCAGCCATAGCAATAATCCCCCGGTATCATCGTTCGATTATACACATGCATAAAGCAGGCCAAAAACGGTGTTTAGCAAAAAGACAGGTGTTTAGCGATTTTTTTTTCAAAAGTGATGTTTATTTTTTACAACTATTGAAAAGTGATCAGCTCTAATTCTCAAAAGAGCGGCTGGTATCAGGCAAAAGAAAGAAAAAGGGGGGATAAAGGCACAATTAAAGGGATCGACAAGCAGTAAACTCGAAGAAAATATGGACATGCGTGCAATTTTTACACACAAGCGGGAGCGGTATCGAGTAAACCTTACACACACAGCGTTTCGTTTTGAGACGAAACGCTGTGGAAAAGGCCATACCGGGACATTACTTGAGCTGGTATTTCTTTTTGAACTTTTCAACACGTCCGGTTGTCGTTACAATACGCTGCTCTTTCGTGTAGAAAGGATGACAGGCAGAGCAAACCTCGACGTGAAGATTCTGTTTTGTTGAACGGGTTTTCGCTTCGAAACCGCACACACACTTGATTACGGTTTCTTCATATTGCGGATGGATATCCGTTTTCATACTCTCACTCCTGAAAATGAAAAAATGCACTAAGCCTTCCCGAAGGAGAGGCCATCTATGAATTCATCGACTTAAAGAACGCCTTGTTGTTCTTTGTTGACTTCATTTTGTCAATAAAAAGCTCAATCACTTCGCTCGGACTCATGGAAGAGATGAACTTTCTCAATATCCAGAGTTTTTGCAGCTCTTCCTCTTCAAGAAGAAGCTCCTCACGACGTGTACCGGCCTTGTTGACGTCAAGTGCCGGAAAGATTCTGCGCTCGGCCAGTTTTCGGTCAAGGTGCATCTCCGAGTTACCGGTTCCCTTGAATTCCTCGAAAATAACCTCGTCCATACGGCTTCCGGTCTCGACGAGCGCCGTTGCAAGAATGGTAAGACTGCCACCCTGTTCGATATTACGGGCGGCACCGAAAAAACGTTTCGGCCGGTGCAGCGCATTTGAGTCAACGCCACCGGAAAGAATTTTTCCCGATGTCGGAACAACCTGATTGTAAGCACGTGCAAGACGGGTAATAGAGTCAAGCAGAATTACTACATCCTTTTTATGCTCGACAAGGCGCTTTGCCTTTTCGATTACCATTTCAGCAACCTGAACGTGGCGTGAAGCCGGCTCATCAAAGGTAGAGGATATTACCTCACCGCGAACCGATCGCTGCATGTCGGTAACCTCTTCTGGGCGCTCGTCTATGAGCAGAACGATGAGAATTATCTCGGGATGGTTTTTCGCGATCGCATTGGCTATTTTCTGCAGCAGAATCGTCTTACCGGTACGCGGCGGCGCAACGATGAGTCCGCGCTGCCCCTTTCCGATCGGCGTCATGATATTGACGATACGCATATCTATCTCTTCGGTTTCCGTTTCGAGACTTATGCGCTCGTTCGGATACAATGGCGTAAGGTTATCGAAGAGTATTCGTTTTGAAAGGTATTCGGGATTCTCAAAGTTAACGGCTTCGACCCGCAAAAGAGCGAAAAACCGCTCGTTATCCTTCGGGGAACGTATTTGTCCCGTAACGGTATCCCCCGTACGAAGGCCGAAAAGGCGAATCTGTGACGGCGAAACGTAGATATCGTCGGGACCGGGCAGATAGTTATAGTTCGGTGAACGCAGAAACCCGTAGCCGTCGGCAAGCACCTCAAGAACGCCGGTTGCGAACATGTTACCGTTTCTCTCAGTCTGTGCCTTTAGAATCTGAAAGATGAGATCCGATTTTTTTAAACCGGAAACGCCCTCAAGTCCCATGTCTCGCGCGATTTGAACCAGCGATGTAATGGTTTTTTGTTTGAGATCAGCAAGGTCCAGATTTTCAGCTACAGATCCCGATTGCTGCTGGCGGGAAGACTGGTTCGTTGTCTGTTGTGAAGAAGACTGTTTTCGGTTATTGCTCGGTGATCGTCGGGTATTGGTACGCTCTTCGCTCTCACTGCCGTTTTCACGGTCATTTCGGGGACGACGTCGCTCTTCTGTACGCTCGGGCTGATCAAACAATTCGGGAGAATCCGCAGCATACGGAGCCTGTTCGCCGTCTTCATAAGGCGAAGCTTCACGCAATTCGCCATCTTCAAACTGGCCCTGGGCCGTTTGCTCATTTTCTTGTGTCATATCATAACCTTATAGGAGGATTTGGTTCTGTTTAACCGCAATCAGGGATAATTGTATTATTTAGTACGAGACCTGTAACGAAAAAGTGGTATTGTCGGACAGCAACAGTAACCGTATAAATGAGGGCACTTTTTTGTCAAGATTTTTTACTATAGCCTCAACAGCTGATGGACGCACACCCAGTATAGCGTCTCTTCTTCGCTATGGCAATAAAATTGCGTGTTTTTTCAGACGTTTTTCAAGATTTTGACGACTTACGCTTAAAAGCGCCGCCGCTTTTGACGCATCGTTACCGCAATCGCGCAGGGTTTTGACAAGTATCGAACGCTCGTAATGATCCAGACGCTCGCCAAGCGAACTTTCCTCTTCTGACGAGTTCCCGCCGGCTCCGGCGTTGGAGAAATAAAACAGATAACCGGCATCACCTTCATCCGATTCAAGCGGCACCCTTTCATAGGTTCTGGACAAATATTTATTAAAAAACAGCAGCGATCCGCTTTCATCGCTGAAACTGTTTCGCGAAGCGTCTGTGAACTCCTTTTCGATGAGAGCCACATCGACATCTTTCTCACCAGACAAACGTAAAACCATATCTTCAAAATGACTGTTGTAAAAGATCATTTTTCCGAAGCTGTTAATCGCAAAAAGAGGCCGGGGGATATGTTCCAGGATAAGATACACGAGCCATTCAATCTTCTTGTCCTCTTTTTCTCTGGCAAGCGTCTCTTCTCCGTTACGCTGCATTTGCGCATTGTCACAGGCTGCAAGCAACTGCACCCTGCTCCACTTGCCGCTAACTTCACCGAAAATATTGATCACAGGAAACTCACGAACTTCCCTGACAACGGGAAGCACTTCCTCGAACGTATACTTGCGGATATTGTCGGTTATTATCCTGTCGATCTTGCGAAAAGACATCCGCTCGATATCGCTCATGACAGCGGTCAAGCGTTCTTTCGAAAGAATGCCTATCAGAACATCGCGCTGGGAAACAACGGGAATAAGGGGAACCTGTTTTGAGAAAAATATCCGCATGACATCTGACGGGGATCTCTTGTTCTCATAGGGATTCTCTGTATACTGAAGAAGCTCCTCAATATACGTTTCGTTCTCTTCCGTCTGTTCCTGTTTTTCCCTGTCGTCCATAGTGAACCGAATTTATAATCCGAGCAATTCTTTCATCGAATAGAGGCCCGGAGTCTTGTTTACCACATACTCGGCGGCACGAACCGCTCCGTTAGCGAAAACTTTTCTGTCAGTCGCACGGTGCGTCAGCTCAATACGTTCGCCCTCACCGATAAAAAACACGGTATGTTCACCGACAATGTCACCGCCCCGAATCACCTGCATTCCTATCTCACTGGCGGCTCTTGCTCCGATAATACCGGATTGCCGGTATTGCTCAGACTTTCCGGCGTTATGGGAAACCGATTTTATTCTTTCAACAAGCATTTTGGCTGTTCCGGAGGGAGCATCTTTCTTGTGGCGGTGATGCGCTTCGCAGACTTCGATGTCAAACTCGTCGCACAGACGCGCCGCAAGCTCGGTCAGGGAACAAAGAATGTTGACCCCGAGCGACATATTTGCCGTATAAAAAACGGGCACGCTCTGCGCCACCTGCGCGATCCTGGATTTCCCCTCATCGTCGATACCGGTTGTTCCGATAACAAGGGGAACACCGGCATCCTTTACCGCATCAAGAAGAACCATAGATGCTTCGGGTGATGAAAAATCGATTACGACGTCACACTGGGCCAGCTGTTTGCGTCCGATTACCGTAACGAAGATGTTTTCCGGAGCTCCCGGATACAGCGAGGCGACGGATTTGTTAAATGCGGGGCACTCGAGGCGATCGAAAGCCGCACCGAGGACATGCGCACGGGCGATCATCGCATGATACACCGCCGCCCCCATTCTTCCGCCAATTCCGCATATCCCGATGTTCATTAAAATTTCACTCCGTATTTTTCAAACTCACGAAGCACATCAGCAAGTTTCTCTTCAGGAAGGGTCTGCAAGGGCAGGCGAAGCTCGTCACTGCAGTAAGCGGCTTTCGCCATCACCGCTTTTATCGGTATGGGATTGGTTTCCACAAACATGGCCCGGCTGAGCGGCAGCAGCCGGTAGAATTCCTCACGGGCCTGTTCAATATTCCCGGCATTCCATTTTTCCACAACACTGACGATCTGTGCGGGAAGGATATTCGATAAAACAGAGATCACCCCCTTGCCGCCTATCGAAAGAAAAGGCAGAAGGTTATTGTCATCACCGGTAAGCATGGCGAGACGCTCTCCGCACAGCTCATGCAGACGCATCATCTGAATGATATCACCCGTAGCTTCTTTCATCGCAAGGATATTCGGCGCCATATCGAGAAGCGTAAGCGTACTTTCCGGAAGAAAATTCACGTTGGTTCTCGAGGGAATATTATAGAGAACGACGGGGATTTTGATAGAGTTGGCAATTTCCGCAAAATGAGCGATCAGGCCGTTTTGTGTCGGCCGGTTATAGTAGGGATTCACTGTCAGAATGGCATCCGCACCCGCTTCTTCTGCCATCCTTGCAAGATAAACCGCCTCTTTGGTCGAATTGGATCCGGCACCGGCAATGACCTTGACGCGCCCCGAAACAGTCCTGACAACATGCTTGATTATCTGCACATGCTCTTCATGCGATACTGTCGGTGACTCACCTGTTGTTCCCATCGGAACAACTCCCGTAACCCCGCTTTTTATCTGAAATTCAAGAATTTTGTCAATAGCCTCATAGTCGACTGAGCCGTTTCTGAAAGGGGTTATTAATGCTGTGTACACTCCGTGAAACATGGTAACTCCTGCATGGATATCTCAGATTTTTTGGGGAACAACTGTTACATAACGGAATTGCTGAACAAAGCACGCGAAAGAAATACAGGAAAACGCCCGGAGAAGCAGCGAAAGCCGTTTATTGCTGCAGTTCGACAAACTCATTGAGCTTCTCTCTAAAGCGGGCTTCGTCAAAAAGTTTATTTTCAAAGTCATCTTCAAACATATAAACCATAAGGGAACGGTCTGTTTTAAGAAAATCCGCATCTGCCGGATACGCATACACCTTTATCCAGCTTTTTGAATACACAAGATACAAACGCACATCGCTGTTTTTTTCGATTATAACTCTTTTCTCGATTTCTATCGATAGCTTTGTCCGGTAGACGCCCTTTTCATAGACACGTATGCTCTCGACCTGGTCTTCGCGAATAAAAGTTCGACATGCGCCAAGCAAGCCGGCAAGTAATAACATTATTAAGAGAATCAGCTTGCGCCGCATCGATAACCACCGTTCATTCTGATACAAACAACCGGACACACAATCCGGCTTCCCGGTTGTACACTATTTTTGCAACCTATATTCGTCAAACAGATTTTGTTCATGCCAAGTAACTGTCGGATAATCCCATGACCGGATACATTGCGACGCATGGCAGCACGATCCGCTTTTAATTATTCGGTACTGCCTCTATTTTTTTTAAAATTTCCCTTTAATTTTCTTTTTTATTGACACGAATCGGGCGCCCATGCTTAATGGTTTTATTGAGGCGCTTGCTTCATTTTCTTTGAAATATTTCCTGGTGATTATAGAGAGAGGGCCACACCTGTTCCCATTCCGAACACAGAAGTTAAGCCTCTCATCGCTGATGGTACTGCACGGGCCACTGTGTGGGAGAGT
>JAEWVL010000202.1 GCA_023396665.1 Spirochaetota bacterium | reverse complement strand
GCTCGTAGTTTTGAACATATACAGACAAAAGAGCAAACCCAGCATTTCGGCCACACAACACATGAGGAGGATCATCGCAAATGAACTGACACCGTTCAGAAGCGCTCCACCGACGGTGCCGGCAAGAATGATGACAAATACGGAAACAAAGCTGTAAACGGGTTTAAGCGCAATGGTTCTGAACAAAACGATAAAGGCTACCGATGCGCAAATACCGATCGCTACCGCGGTGAGGCCGCTGCGCACTATACCGGAAACAATGGAGCCGCTGCCGCGAAGCGTCTCGACGATGACGATGGGCAAACCGACCAGCATGCCGATCAGCGCTGAAACGCAGAGAATCAGAAAAAGATCTTTAAGAATGGTATCGGAGCCGAGCTTGCTGTTTTTTCCATTAAACACCGAGATACTCCTTGAAATCAGCCACATATTTGCGTGAGACTTCAATCTCATCCCTTCCGTTTTTCAGACGAAGAAGAAGCCTGCCCCCGAACCAGGGAGATATATCCTTGATCTCGAGAACATTGACAAGCGCCGACTTGTTTACACGGAAAAAGCCCCTGTCAAAAAGGACGGACTCGAGTTCATAGAGTTTTTTCTTCACATCGAGCGTTCTCCCGTCACGCAGGTTGCATACAACGCTGTCGCCGTCGGCACTGACAAATTCGATGTCAGCGCTTTTTATCAGCACTATTCGCTCATCGTCGCGGCAGGGAATAAAATCAGAGGAAGGTGACTGTTCGTTCTTGCGCCCCTGTTTCAGAAACTGCAGCGCTTGCGACAGACAATCCCCGTCAAAAAGCAGACACAGCCCTGAAGAGGGCAAGGGCTCACCCCGCTCAACAAGCGTAATCGAGCCTTCGTCCGAAATCTCCAGTCCGGCCGCTTCACAATTGCCTCTCAAGGCATGACCCGAATAACGCACTTTCATCAGAACATCTCACAACACATAAATAGCGAATCTTTCTTACACGACCAGATGCGGATACTGCTATCGCAGTCACAAATACGTCCACAGGCCCCGGGCATCCGCAACACCGCTATAATAAAGGACAAGCCGCGATTGGGCAAGAACTTTACTGTGCCCATTGCAGCGCAATGAAACTGGGCCGTATCCGGCGGAAAGTGATATAAACCGCTTACACAAATCATTGAAAATCCCTTTTCCCGGTCTCATATTGAACAGATAAATATTTGAACAAAGGACAAAAAATGGGAGATATAGCTTACAGGGAAATTCTTTATAACGCCCCTTTCGCCTACGCCACCCATCGGATAATCAGAAACGGCGACGGAAAGGCTGTGGATTACCGCTTTACCGAAGTCAATGACGCTTTCTCACAGATGACCGGACTGAAAAAAGAAGATCTGGTCGGGCACACGGTTCGCGATGCGATGCCGGCGATCAATAAAGACAGTTTTGACTGGATCGAATTTTACGCCGATATCGCCGAAAACCGCAAAAGCCTTTCCTTTGAACAATACACTGAACATCTCGGCAAATGGTTCCGTATTCATGCCTATTCGCACAGTAAAGATAATTTCACAACGATATTCATCGATCTGACGGCAGAGAAAAAACAGGCGGCGGAACTGGAGGGCTTTTTTACGATCAACCTGGATCTTCTGTGTATTGCGGACACCGAAGGAAATTTCATCAAGGTCAACCGGGAATGGGAGAAGGTTCTCGGGTACAGCATCGAAGAGCTGATGCGGCACAAATTTCTTGAATTCGTGCATCCCGACGATTTGGAAGCGACTATGGAGGCAATTTCACAGCTTGCCGCGAATCAGGAGGTACTCAATTTTGTAAATCGTTACCGTGACAGCGACGGCAGCTACCATTACATTGAATGGCGATCACATCCTCACGGCAATCTGATTTATGCGGCCGCGCGTGACGTGACGAGGCAAAAACAGATGGAACGTGAACTTCGCGAGAGCCGTGACCGTCTGGAACTTGTCATGGAAGCGGGCGAACACGGTTTTTGGGACTGGAAATCCGCAAAAAACGAAACCTTCCTCAGCCATACCTTTTACACAATGCTCGGCTACAGACCGGGGGCAATAGCCCAAAACATTGAAACCATCTACAAGCTTGTCCATCCCGACGATAAAAAGCAGCTCAAAAAAGCTATCGACGGGTGCATGAAAACAGAAAATACCTACGATCTCGAATTGCGCTTTCTCTGTGCAGATGGCACATACAAGTGGGTTTCGGCGAAGGGGAAAAGTTATTCTGAAACCGAAAGCAGTGAAGCAAAACGTGTTGTCGGCGTTCTCGTCGATATCGACAGACGCAGAAGCGCCGAAGATGAAAGAGCAACCCGCGAGAAACAGTTCAGACTTCTCTTTGAAAACTCACCGATGGGGATATATATCGCCAATACAGACGGAAACATCATCGACGGCAACAGCCGTTTGCTTGAGCTGCTCGGTTCACCTTCACTCGATGAAACAAAAAAAATCAACGTTCTGCATTTCCCGCCGCTGGTGAACAACGGCTATGCCATGAAATTCAGCGAAACGGTTCGCACAAAATCCATCACACGAATGGAAATTGAATACAGCTCAAAATGGGGACTTCAGTCATATCTCTCATCCTACCTTATCCCGCTCTGCGATGAGAAAGGAGAGGTGACAAGCGTCTATACGATGATGGAGGATATCAGCGAACGCAAGAATATCGAGAAACGGCTCGCGGCAAGCGAACGCAACTTCCGGCTTTTCTTTGAAACGATAGACGACATGATCTTCATCGCGAATGACAAGGGAAAAATTTTTTATACAAACAGCGCAGTATCATCCAAACTGGGGTACAGCAAAGAGGAACTGGCTTCCATGCATGTACTCGATGTGCATGCGAAAAACATGCGCGCCGAAGCCGAACAGATTTTCGCCGAAATGTTTGCTGAAAAAAGAACCTCCTGTCCCCTTCCCCTCTGTGCCAAGGGGGGATACCTGGTTCCTGTAGAAACACGAATCTGGCCCGGTCAATGGAACCAGGTTCCGTGCATTTTCGGCATATCGAAGGATATTTCAAAAGAACAGGCCGCTCTGCAGAAATTCGACAAGCTGTTCCGGCTGAATCCTGCGCTTATGGCTCTGTCCGTTCATCCGCAGGGTGTTTTCAGCGAGGTCAACGAATCGTTTCTGAAAACACTCGGTTACAGCGGCGACGAGGTTATCGGCAAAAGCCCCGAAGAACTCGGTTTGTTTGCAGAACCCGAACAGCGAAAAGAAATAGTCCGTCAACTGAAAGATCAGGGACGCATATCGAACGTCGAGATGAAGGTGAGAACGAAAACCGGCAGCATTCTTGACGGTCTTTTCTCAGGAGAGATAATTCAGAGCCAGGGACAGATTTTTTCACTGACAGTAATGACAGACCTGACCGAACGCAAACGAGCCGAAGAGCAACTCATTATCGCCCTGCAGCAATCAGACATGCTCAGGGAAAAAGCCGAAGAAGCGACCAGGGCAAAGTCGGAATTTCTCGCGAATATGAGCCACGAGATACGCACACCGCTCAACGCGGTAATCGGCTTTACCGAGCTGCTGCTGAAAACATCGCTGAATTCGCTGCAGCAGCAGTACACGCACAACGCCAGCATATCGGCACAGGCCTTATTGGGAATAATCAATGACATACTCGATTTTTCCAAAATCGAGGCCGGCAGGCTCGATCTGGAGATCATCAGAACTGATATCATCGAGCTCGTAGAGCAGTCGGCGGATATCATAAAATTTCACGCATCACAGAAAAACCTGGAACTGCTTGTGAATATCCGCCCGGATATACCACGTTATGCGCAAGTAGACAGCGTACGGCTTAAGCAGATTCTCGTCAATCTTCTGAGTAATGCCGTCAAATTCACCCCCAGGGGAGAGGTGCTGCTCAAACTGGATTTCGAGGGGCTTGACGATAAAACAGGCCGTTTCGACTTTTCCGTCAGCGACACCGGCGTTGGAATCGAAGCCGACAGAATGGACAGGCTGTTCAAGGCTTTTTCGCAGGCTGACAGCTCGATCACACGCCGTTTCGGAGGAACGGGACTCGGCCTTGTCATATCGAATCTGCTTGCAGAAAAAATGGGCGGAAAAATCGGTGTGGAAAGTGAAGCCGGCAAAGGAAGCCGTTTCTTCTTCTCGGTCGAGTGCGGATATGACAGAGCGGAAAGTTTATCCGACGCGAAGAGACTTTCCCCTTCACGCGCGCTGGTGATCGACGACAACGACAACAACCGGATGATTCTCGAAGGCATGTTCACTTACTGGGGCATCAGTTTTGAGGGCAGAGCCGACGGCATTTCAGCCCTGCGTCTGCTCGAAGAAGATACGAATTTCGACCTGATAATCGTCGATTACCACATGCCCTATATGGACGGACTGGAAATTATCCGTAAAATACGTACACAGCTCATGATCGACGGACAAACAATTCCGATTATTCTTCTTCATTCGTCATCTGACGATCAGCATCTGCATGATGAATGCAGAAAAATGGGTGTACGTTTCAATCTGATCAAGCCGGTAAAAATGGACGAGCTGTTTCGCTTTTTGCAAAACCTCGACAGCCCTTTTATCGAGGACCGGAACAGCAGGGTAAAGCCCCTGCCGATTACGGGAGAAAAGCATAAGCGCAGAACCATTCTTATCGCGGAAGATGTCGCAATGAATACCGTACTGATAAAGGCCATGATCGACGAACTGATGCAGGATCTGGACTTTGTTGAATGCACAAACGGCAAAGAGGCGGTTGAGGCTTTCAGACAACACCCCGCTGATATTGTTCTGATGGATATTCAGATGCCGGAGATGGACGGCTATAGCGCCAGCCGGGCGATTCGCGCACTCGATGGCGGGGCACAGGTACCGATCATCGCACTGACCGCCGGCGTGACCACGGCAGAGAAAGAGAAGTGTCTTGCGGCGGGAATGGATGACTACCTGTCAAAACCAGTCGATTATGAACTGCTGGAAAACATACTGAACAAATACCTGAACAAAGCGGAGATGAAAACAAGAAAGGCCGGGGCCGAAACGGATCAGAATGAACATTTCGACAGCGAGCAACTTCTGAAACGCCTGAACAGCAACAGAAAAAATTTCTTAACCCTTGTACAGATGAGTGTATCACAGTTTTCCCAGACCATTGAGCAGCTTGAGAATGCGCACACGCAAAATGATCAGACCCGGTTTCGACAGCTCAGCCACAAACTCAAGGGGGCATCACTTAATATGTGCTTTTCCGCTTTGGCCGCATTCGCAAGCGAAAGCGAGGCCAAATTCGAAATTGTGAAAGAACGGGAAAATCTACTCGCACAAATCAAAACAGAATGGAATAAACTTGAATTGTTGTTGAAAAGCATACTTGAAAGTTGAACAGTATACCTATATGTATGAGATAGACTATCGAAATATCATCCAAACGCTGCCTGTACCTTTCGCGTTCAGCCGGATAGTCGTGAACGCTGAAGGTGAGCCCTGTGATTTTGTGTTTCTTGAGGTCAATTCCGCACTGGAAACTATGTGCGCACTTGAAAAAGAGGCGCTCATCAATCACCGGGCGAGGGAACTCTTTCCGCAAATTGACGATGATCTGAAAAAACTGATTCTCATATACGCACAAAGCGACGGAACCGGCAAAGAGATCAGCTTTGAACACTATTTCCAGAGTCTGGACCGATGGTTTTCAATCTGGGTTTTTTCACCGGCCGCAGCTCATTTCAGCGCGTTTTTTGCCGATATAACAAAAATAAAAACCGCCGAAAGAGACGCACTGAACGCCAGGGACGAGGCGGAACGGGCAAACAGGGCGAAATCAGAATTTCTCGCAAACATGAGCCACGAGATACGGACGCCGATGAACGCGGTACTCGGCATTTCCAGGCTGCTGCGCGAACACAAGGCGCAGAATCTGAGCGAGAAGCAAAAAGAGGGACTCGAACTGATTCATTCAAGCGGAGAAACGCTTCTCACGCTCATCGACGATCTGCTCGACCTCGCCAGAATCGAGGCCGGACGGGTGCAGCCGCATGACAGCATATTTTCTCTGCGCGACCTGGCCGCAGACATAGAAAAAAAAATCATTCCCCGTCTCAAAGGCAGTGACATAGAATTTAAACAGGAAATTGAAGCGCCCTGTAACTCGCTGATTGGCGACCCGGAGAAACTGCAGCAGATCATCTTTCATCTGGCTGATAATTCCGCGAAATTCACCGAACACGGCCAGATCAACATCAAATACAAATATGACGATGAAATATTAAGTGTTTCGGTCACAGACACGGGAATCGGCATCAGCGAAGCTGAAATGGAATCGATGTTTGATCTGTTCACGCAGGCCGACTCGGGTCTGGCAAAACATTACAAGGGAACAGGTCTGGGACTGACCCTTTGCAAACGGCTGGTGCAGATGATGAAGGGAACGATCGAAATGAAAAGCACTGCGGGCAGCGGAACCAGTGTACAGTTTTGTATCCCCCTGTCACATCAGAAGCTTCAGGCGAAAAACGATTCATATGCCGGGGAGAAATGCGTCGATACACCCGCACGGATTCTGGTCATAGACGACGATGTTTCAAGCTGTGAAACCATTCGCATGATACTTGAGGACGATTTCGAAGTGCTGTCCGCCTATGACGGAGAAACAGGTCTTCGCGCACTGGAGCAAGCACAGGTCGCCGCCGTTCTGCTGGATATTGAAATGCCGGGCATGAGCGGCATGGAGGTTCTGCAAAAAATCAGAGCAAACCCCATCCACGCGGGAATACCGCTGATCGCGGTCACCGCACGCGAAACCCCCGAACAGGTCAGCGAGGTCATCCGGGCCGGATTTGACGCCTACGTTTCCAAACCCGTCTATCATGATATTCTGCTGTTTGAAATCAACAAATCGATCAACTCCAAAATTGTGGATGAGAAGAAATGACAAAAAAAAAGATTCTTATTGTTGACGACATCTATCCCAACCGCTTTTTACTGGAACAGACCCTGTCCGATTACGATTGTATCCATGCATCCGACGGTGCGCAGATGTGGGCGGTTCTGAAGAGCGCAATGCCCGATCTGATTCTCATGGATATCGGTCTTCCGGGTGATGACGGGCTTGTTCTCGCGAAAAAGCTCGCGGCCGATGAGCGCTACGCCGCCATTCCCGTCATTTTTGTGACGGCACATTCGACAAAGCGCGAAATCATAGAAGCGGCGCATGCGGGGGGATACGGCTATCTTCTCAAACCGGTCGACGAGAACATTCTTCGTGAGCGGATCGTACAGGCGCTCAACAAACAAAAAACAGCAGGCAGGAATACCGTATCATGAAACCCAATATTCTGATTGTCGATGACGAAGCCGCAAACCTGTTTCTACTGGAAAACCTGCTTGAAAGCCGCTTTACCGTGTACAAGGCGAAAAACGGCCGGGAAATGTGGGAAATAATCGACAAGGCGGCACCGCTTGTCGTTCTACTTGACGTCATGCTTCCCGACAAGGACGGGTTTCAACTGGCAAGCGAAATACGCGCCGATCCGCTTTACCGGCACACGAATATCATTTTTCTCAGCGCCAAAACAGATACCAGGGACGTCGTCGAAGGCTTCGAACACGGCGGTTTCGACTACATAAAAAAACCCTTTAACTCTGAAGAACTGCTTGCCCGCATACAATCGGGAATAAAAAGCGCACGCGAGCGCCGAAACCTCGAAAACAACGCCTACACCGATCCTCTGACGGGACTGTACAACCGCCGCTATCTTTCAGAATACATAAAGGGCGAAATGGACAAGGCCCGGCGTAAAAAAAGCACCTTCACCATCGCAATTGCCGACATCGACAGATTCAAAAACATCAACGACAATTACGGCCACCCCTGCGGCGACTACATACTCGTTCAGTTCGCGGCCGCAATCAGGAGTTCACTGCGCGAGTACGATCTTGCGGTACGCTTCGGCGGCGAGGAATTTTTGATCGTTTTTCCTTCTGAAACAAAGGCCGATGCTGTGGCTGCACTGGAAAGAATACGCCAAAAAACCGGATCGTCACACTACGTGTACGAGAAACACACAATAACCTTCACCTTCACCGCCGGTGTCGCCGAGTACGGCGAGGTTGAGGGTGGAGAACTCGCTTTCGAGAACATGATCGGCAAAGCCGACAGACGGCTGTATCAGGGAAAAGAAAGCGGCAGAAACAGAATTATAACAGAAGGCTGAGTGTTCATTACAAGCCGAAGTGAATATCGGGAAGCTCGAATAATCACCGCAAGAGTGATTTACCCCCTTATCTTTGGTAAATTCGGGGTTCGAGTTACAATTATTGATTGTCAGAAATTTCTCGCTTAAACTCGCTTAAAACAGAGAGAACTAAAACTATAGCGATATTCGACACGAATAAAGAATACAATTTCAAACTATATGATATAGTTTGACTCCCTGAAAAATATATCTTTTTCTTTAATCACACCGATACCGATGTTTCTTCCGTCGATATCCCTGATGACGAATTCATAGCTGCCGTAATCGGTCATGTGCGGATCCCTGGCGATCTCAATGCCCGCACTTTTGTATTCGTGATAGATAATATCGACCGCTTCGATCGTATCGGCATCGATGTACGCATCGATGCCCTTCCCGTAACGCAGCCGGTTCGATTCGACCGTACCGCTTTGTTTCTGAATAATGATGATCTCAACAGAATCACGCGAAACCGTGGCAAAGTTGTCGATTTTGTCAAAATGTTCCGCATAGCGAAACCCAAGCATATCGATATAAAAGCGTACGGTTTTTTTCACATCATCGACCATAAAAACCGGAGCGATGTTCGTGAAAGTATAGGTTTTTGTCATTCCGATTACTCCTGCCGGTGATACGTGTTACAAGTGACAGAAAAGGGATCACAGCCGAACATATATTATTAATGCAAAAGTCTTTCCGTTATAGTACAATAAAGCCTCACAGTTTTCCAGCAGAAAACAGCTATCCCCCCCATCAACAATCATTCTTCAGATAATTTCTGATAATTCGGGCAATCTCGTCGCTTTTCTGACAACTCATCGCATGGGTAGCCCCGTGAATGATACGAAAAGCGGTCTGCTGAATACATCGGGGAATCGATACTGCCTGTGAAAGCGGAATGACGCGATCGGCATCTCCATGCAGGGCCAATACCGGGAACGGAAAACACATTGATACATCCGGTTCTATACGGATATTTGTCATCGCTTTGAGTACCTGCCTGTACCAGTCGCATTTGCGCAAGCGGAACAGATCGTTTATTTCTGCCTCAGTGAGTCCCTGATAACGCAACGAACGGCTCAAGAAGCGGTCCAGCACAAGACGAATACGGAAATCGGATTGCCCGACAACTACATCCTCGAGAGTTTTGAGATTCTCCATATACCGTGGAAACGCGGTCATGACAAAGGTGGAAATCATGACCATTCCCAGTATGCGCCCTGAGTTTTCCAGGGCAAACTGCAGCGCTATCCCCCCGCCGAAAGAAACACCGCACAAATAAACACGATCATGATTGAGCGTATTCAGAAAATCGCAAATCATTGCCGAGAAATCAGACATCTCACCTTTATATGCCGGAGAATCATCGGGAAATTCATAGGCGATCAGATTCCATTCATCGGCAAGAGAATCGAAACCGAGAAAATTTCTGCCATCAAGAAAAAGACCGTGCAGAAACAGAAACACCGGAGCGGAACTCTTTTCCGAACGGTGATGATAATAACGATGCCGTAGATCAGTAAACGGCGAGCGGACTTCACAAAGCTCCCAGTCTCCGCTTTTCCATGCGACTTGCGGTGCTTCAGTATCATGACGCAAAAGCTTGTCTTTGTCGAGCAAGGGAATAATCCAGAATATAAAACGGAAAAGCTTTTTCATTACACAGCTTATCAGACGCTTCTTCATAGTGTTCACCCCGGTTGTGTTCCAATCATATCAAATATGAACAGCCGGCATCAACAAAAAAAGAGGAAAGGCCGTTATTTCCCGGCATACCGAAAGAGCGAATGACAATAGGGCCGAAGCGATATTGAATTGACAAAACCAGAGCGGACGGAAAAGTGCCACAAAGCCTGTAATTCAGGCGGCGGTCGCAGTCTTCCCGCCTCATCAAAACAAGGAGCCTCATTAATGAAACAACACTCTTCTCAGAGTGAAATCCGTCTGTCGCTTTCACTCATCATCGTAATCACCGCATACATCTCAACACAGCTCATCTCGAATATCGCAAGCCTCAAAATCGGCATCGTGCTCGGCTGCGCGGTCGATATGGGAACATTTCTTTATCCGCTCACCTTTACCCTGCGCGACCTCGTGCACAAAGGGGCAGGCAAACGACACTCACAAACGGTCATCCTCTGCTCGGGGGCAATAACGCTTCTGATGGCCTTCTTTTTCTTTCTGATCTCATTCGTACCGGGAGATCCCTCATGGGGACTCGACAGCCAATTCAACGCGGTACTCAAACCGGTATGGCGCATCGCACTCTCATCAATTGCGGCACAGATAATAAGCGAGCTCATGGATACCGAGGCTTATCATCTCTTTACCACAAAAGTGACTACCCGTTACCAATGGCTGCGAGTACTCGTTTCGAATGCGTTCAGCGTTCCCGTCGACACCATTATTTTCTGTGTCGGCGCCTTCGCATTTGCCATGCCTGCATCAGTCGTAATCGAGATTTTTATCTTCAACGTCGCACTCAAATATGCAGTCACCGTGCTAAGCCTGCCGATGATTTATCTAGTTAAAAGTCCGAAAGGTACAACAGGGCAAGACTGACACAGATGGCGGGGGGATACGGGACAATCACCCGCCGCCCGGAACCGGAAGCCGGAGAAAGAAGACTGCCGCGCTGCCGTAAACAGTTTGACACAAACAGAAAACCCTTCGCGGCCGCGGCCCCGCCGTGCCCTATCGGGGAATATTCAGGTAGGCGCCGGAGCGGCTGAGCTGTATTTCATAACGAGGCACAACGAGAACATCCTCTTCTATCGTGAAAAGCGCCTCATCGAGCATAATACTGATGGTATCGCCAATCACGATCTTCGTAACCCGCGCAGTCGATTCGCTGAAAAGCTGCGGAGCATTTGTCATTCGGGAAATGATGTTCGACGAATACTGCGGGCGCCCGGCATCTCTGAAAACAGCTTCTGAAAGAATATTTTTTTCAAAACGCAGTGCATACACGCTTTTGGCGGGCGCTTCAATTCTTCCCGAGAGAAAAGTGACTTTGGCCGAAGAACTTTTTTCAGCATCAATGATGTACCAGGAACTGTCACCAAGCTTGCGCATCTCGGCAACAAAAAGCTCACCGATTGTATCAAAGCGAATCGAACGACCAACCGCCGCCCGGGGAGTTCCCACCGGAATCACGAGCGAACGTTCCCCTTCGATCTTCATCTTCACAGCAACAGGTGATCTCTTTTCAAAAAAGTGCGGTGCCTCAGCGTCAAGCGCATAGCCCTCCACCGAACCCTGGGGAGAAAGATAAACCGAGCGGATATCCTTAACGGCCTTGCCACGCAAAGTGAGAGTGAGCGATTCTTTCGTAGAAAACGAAGACCACATGCCGTTTGCATACAACTCGAGAGTTTTTTCTAGAGAAACCTTCTGCTCAACCTTGTTAAGTTTAATAGATCGAGCGAGCGGACGATACAGTGTAATACTTCGTATCGAACCGTTATCGTGCAGCAGTACATCGGTTTTCCGGTCGGCTACACGGACAAGATCACCGTCCGGCAGATAGAACTGGTTCGTTTTCATCAGGGGATGCGCTCCCATAAGCGAAAGACGCCCGCCGCTCTGCTCGCGAAGAAGCCCTTCACGTGCGATATCGGCGTCAAGCGCCTTGATGACGGCCGCATCAAAGGTCTCTTTTATCATGGATTCGCGCTTAAGCGAAAGTTCGACGTGACGCGCATCATGCTGCAAATATAAGGCATACTCTTCTTTGAATACCTTTAACGAGAGTTCTCGCATCTTCGAAGCGATTACGAGCCGGTAATGCGAGGCGGCACTCCGGTACACTTCAGGATACAGAAACGCTTCGGCGGGTTCTGAAAAAACCGAAAGTATATCCCGCAACAGTCTCTGATCTGAGGCGTTCACGACGGCAAAATCAAGAATTTCCTTCGTAACGACTTTTCCGTCACCGTTCGCGTCGGGAACGATCTCGGTTTTCTGAACAGACCGGTCACGGTTAAAATCTATCGCACTTGTGCTCTGCGTCTGCAGCAAGATTCCTTTTTTGATCAACAGTGCGTCAATCGTAAGCGTTCCCGCATAAAGCGGAAGGATAAGCAGCATAAAACCCATGAGGACAATTTTTTTCACTGTAGCACCCGTATAATTCGTATACCGTCTATCTTCGGTCTTGATTTCATGTACTCATATAGATCATTTTCAGTTGTCACACGCATCTTTGATGACGAAGCATGCATGATGCCGATACCGTTTCTTGTACGCCGGGCAATCGCAGTATGCATGATATCCAAACCCTCCACTGAAGTGGTAAAGGCGATGATATCACCCTGTTGTATGAAGGGATAAGCTTTTTTCACATCCTGCAGCCCGATACGGTAATAGGTTTTTTCAGATATATTCTGTTCGATCTTGCGTATCATCGCAAGTACGCGCTGATCGCGCAGGCGGATATTGTCACTCGCATGCGCACTCATAAAATTGAAAGGTTTGCGGCAGGCGTATCCCCCCGCATCTTTTGTAACATCCCGAACAAGGCCTTTGTTCGCATTATCGGTGATCCATTCTGAAAAATAGTGCAGCCGGGATGCATAGCCGTCTACGACTGATTGCCGGTAACGAATTCGGGTAAGCATCTTTTTGAAGCTGTCGAATGAGCTGTCAGCTGAAGCGAGCG
>JAEWVL010000168.1 GCA_023396665.1 Spirochaetota bacterium | reverse complement strand
CCGTTGTTCACACGCAAATCACTCCAATAAGTGCCGGAAGGATGATTGCAATACTCAACCATGTATCCCGCATCTTGCGGAGATCCGGTTCCCAGATTTACCGCAGCCATCACACTGGTATTCGCCTTTCTGGACCAGTCGACAAATTCATCAATACCGAACTCATTTGTCTCAATCGAATGCCACGCAAGATCCAGTCTTCTCGGTCGCTCACCTTCAGGCCCAATTCCATCAGTCCAGTTATAACCGGAAACAAAATTTCCACCGGGATAACGAACAAGGGGGATACCAAGTTCTTTCACCAACTGTATCACATCTGAACGAAAACCCTGATCATCGGCTGTCGGATGACCTGGTTCGTAAATACCGGTATAGACAGCTCTTCCGAGATGTTCGATAAATGAACCGAACAGTTCATCTTCAATTTCGGCAATTCGAAAGTTTTTATCTACCAGGCAATTCGCATGCTTCATTAATTCTACCCCTGTTATTGTTTAACCGCCCCGCCGGTAAGCCCTTCAATGATGTACTTCTGCGCCAAAAGGTAAAATATAATCGCCGGTATCATAGCAAGCGAAATAAATGCAAGTACAAGCGGCCAGTTATATATGTATTGTCCCTGAAACGACATCACCCCCATAGGCAAAGTAAAAAGTTTTTCTTCGTTAAAAACAAGTAAAGGCAGAAAATAATTGTTCCAGCTGCCGACCATCGCCAGAATAGCGACTGTAGTCAATATAGGTTTTGACAGAGGCATGACAATATGTATCAAAAACCCTAAAGAGTTGCAATTATCCAGTGTTGCCGATTCCTCCAGTTCTATCGGAATCTGATTGAAAAAACTTCGCGTGAGCATAATTTGAAACGGTAGCGCAAATGCAACCTGCGGCAGTATCACACCGAAGTAATTGTTCAGTAAGTTAAGTGTTTTCAATTCAACATACAGGGGAAGTATTGCAACCGCAGGGGGGAAGAGAAGCCCTATCAGAAAAAAGCTGAAAACAATTTCTTTGCCCTTGAAAGAGATACGCGAAAACGCAAAACCGGCAAGTGATGACAGCACTAATCCCAGAAAAACGGTAACAAGCATGACAATGGTTGAATTCAAAAGATTAACAAAAAAAACCGAACGCTTGGGATGCAACACATCAAGATAATTGCTCCACATGACCGGATCCGGCACACCAAAAAGGTCGAGCCGCAGCTGTGCAAGTGTCTTGAAACCGCCAAGAACAACAAGAAAGAGCGGCAACAGCGTCAAGATCGCAAACAAAGTCATCAAACCATACTTTAAAAAGAGCACTACTTTATTTTCACCGATAGCCATGTCCGTTTCACCTAATTCTGTTTTATTGAAGTGAGCTTCTGATATATTACTCCAACACTCATCGTTATGACGAAAATCACGATTGCGACTGCACTTCCATAACCGAGCTGAAAACGTTGAAATCCGAATTTATACATATAACTGACCATGGTCTCTGCGGCATTCACCGGTTCTCCGCGACCCATTGCCCACACGATATCAAAAGTCTGGAACGAACCGACAATTGAAAAGAATACCGACAAAAAAATGGTCGGTCTGAGCAGAGGAAGTATGATGAACCAATTCATCTGCCACCAGTTAACACCGTCAATGCGTGCAGCCTCTTCAACTTCCTGCGGTATGCCCTGTAAACCCGCTATATAGAGAACCATGTGCAATCCAAAATACTTCCAAATCATAACAAAGAAAATTGAATAAAAGACCGTTTGCGGTGAAGCCAAAAAGGGAAATTGTGCCAAGCCCGGAATAATATTTGCGAGTCCGGTATTTTGAATTCCAATTTGCGGATTATAAATAAATGACCATATCACCCCCGCAATAACTTCCGAGAGAATATAGGGGAGAAAAAAAATTGCCCGGTAAACAACAGCCCCCCTGAATTTTCTGGCGATTATCAATGCAATGAAAAGCGCGAGGGGTAATTGGAAAAACAGTGATAGTACAACGATTTTCAGATTATTACTGATCGCGATCCTGAAAACAGGATCGGCGAAAATTTTCAAAAAATTTCTTACTCCGACAAAATCCGTCATAGGGCCAAGACCATTCCACTTGAACAGACTGAACCAGGCTGCCTGCAACACGGGTACTATAACAAAAATGGAATAAAAAACGAAGGGTAGTGTCAGAAATCCGACCGCAGTTAGTGTGTTTCTCAGTTTGACGCTTTTCCCAAAGCCCGAGCTTTTCTTTGCTTTATCATTCATACGATACCACTTTAAGAGGACAATTTCAATTGAGATTCCATAACAGTTTCCTTATTCAGAGAACTGCAATCAAAAATTCATTACTACTCGAACCCGAATAATTCCAATGAAAACAAAGTTTTATCGGTGCATACGGTCAATATTCGATGTTAACAATTGTCTGAAAATGAGCGGTTCCGCATCATTATACAAAACAGAACCGCTCAAATAACAATCAAGTTCACAACACGATTCACTATCCGTGTCTTAAGCCATCTGATTGAAAACTGTATCAATCTTCTTCTTTCATTGCATTTTCAATCATTGCAGCAGCTTCTTCAGGGGTCTTGGTGTTGGCAAAAATACCCTGTGTTGCGTCTTTTACCGCTTCACCCACAGCTGGCGGCAAATACTGATCGTAATACAACTGATAGTACTCAGCCTTCGCTGTCGTTTCCGCAACAGCTTTGTCAGAGGGATTGGTCACATATGATTCCGTACCCTTAACTGTCGGCAATATTGAAATCGGTGAGTTGTAAAGCGCCTTGTAATTGTCACCGCTCATGAAAAACTTCAGAAACTCAATGGCTTCATCCGGAGCGTTTTTTCCGAGAACATAGCCGTCACCGCCGCCCATCGCATCAGTAATCTTGCCCGCACCGCCGCTAACCGCGGGAAAAGGCATGAAACCGAGATCGTCGCCCAAACCTTTTTTATCTTCGGTATTCTGGGCCTGAACACTTGGCGCCCACTGCCCCATCAACTCCATTGCAGCCTTTCCGTTTGCTACCAGGCTCGCCTGATCGTTATAGGTCGCACCGAGATAACCTTTCTGAAAGGGATCAATGTCCACGAGCTCTTTAAGCTTATTACCGGCCTCGACAAAAGGCGCATCTGAAAAACTGCCTGTTCTTCCGTATGCCTTGTCAAAAGCGTCTTTACCACCGATTCTGACCGCAAGATATACCCACCAGAAGTGTCC
>JAEWVL010000159.1 GCA_023396665.1 Spirochaetota bacterium | reverse complement strand
CCTCGTCACCCGGCGATCAGAAACTCTCCGCCTCTTTTTACGGAAACGGCAATGACGAGCTTCATCTGGCTTTCGACTTCAGTTTCATGTACACGCGGTGGAGCGCCCGAAAATTTTTCAAGCTAATATGGAAATGGTACACCATTCTGCCTGAAGACGCATGGCCGGTTTGGGTTTTTTCGAATCACGATCAGCCGCGCAGCATCGGAAGATTTTCACCGTTTTGCAATTCTATCGAGAAGGCGAAGGTGATGGCGACTCTGCTTTTGACCCTTCGCGGCACACCTTTCATTTACTACGGCGAAGAGATCGGTATGCGCAACGCGCATCTCAAACGAAGTGAGCTTCGTGACCCTGCGGGTGTGCGTTACTGGCCTTTTTACAAGGGGCGTGACAAGTCGCGCACGCCCATGCAGTGGAACGACGAGGAATATTCCGGCTTTTCCAGACATAAGCCCTGGCTGCCGGTTAACCCCGATTATCTTGAAAGCAATGTCGAACAGCAACGCAAGATGCCCGGCTCGCTTTTACAGTATTATCATTTTCTGATTCGCGTACGAAAAGAAAACGAGGCGCTTCGCTGCGGAGAATGGCTTCCCATTTTGCGAGGAAGAAAAAAGGTTATCGCCTATGAGCGACGCTACAAGGATGTGTCGATTATCGTCATTCTCAATTTCTCACCTTTTCGAATGCGGCTGAAGCAGAAGACATATATGAATTATAGGGTTTTATTTTCGACGCATCGGCTGAAGGATATGCATTACGAGGATCTAAGCCTGCATTTGTATCCCTATGAAGCCTCATTGTTCATATGCGCTAAGGCAGCGGAAGAAAAAGGTGATACTGTAAGCTGATTTCCGCAGAAAATCTTTTGTGCTTCTGAAGGCATTCGTTTCGCAGAACCTTTTTGAATTAGCTCAAAATGAATGCCTTATATGATAAAACCCGCCTTCGTAAAGTCTTTCCGGGACAAATTAATTTGCTGAAAAAATCGGCACTTTCGAGTCTATCATACGTCATATGTATGTAACGAAACCCGCAAATGGGAGGATACATGCATACGACTTCGCTTGCCATCAAACAGGATGTGTTTGAATTAATAGAAGACAAAGCCGCGGAGATGAATATTTCCGTTACCGAACTGATCAAGCATTTGATTGCAAGGTTTTCAAGGCGCTACACCTGTCGTCTGGAATATAGAGAATGCTCTGTTGCCTACCAACCACCGATGAAGGAGTGTCATCTTTTCATAATTACATATACCGATGAAGAGTATGAGCAGGTGCTGGATATGAGGAAGGTGTGGAAGGTCAGTGTTTCTTTTTTTGTTTTGTTGGCTTTTTTACACTTTTTGTATAGTGAAGATACTGGCAATCCTGTGGAAATCAAGCAGGCGCTTTTATATAGTTATATGTTGACTGATTATGTTTGTCAAACATATATTAACAAAAATAGTATTGTGTTTACATATACATGGGGAAAACGGGAGACGAGAATAAAACGAGAATAACACCCTGTCCCAAAGCCACAACTATTCCCCCGTCTGTAAAACAATCAACAAAATTGACTGACAAGGTGTGTCAATAATCCTGCGCCTGGCCCCTAATGGCAAAAGTTCCGGGTAATCTCATGTCGAAAAAGCGGTTAACTTGAAAAAAAATGGATATTTGCATATTTTGTGTATATACTGCTATTGATTGTCTGAATGGCAATTATTCGCTCAATTTGCTACAAAAATGAAATCGTGACTAGTAACTTTGGTACATTGCGGGCCTTGAGTCGGAAAGAACATATTGCTATTGTACGATGAGCCGATCTCGCGAATACTGCTTTGGATGCACAAGTACTGTAAGGGATTGCAAATATCAGATACGGCAAAGTGGGATCAAAATGAAAAAAATCATGATAGTCGAGGATGAAGCGATAACTGCGCTCAACATTCGCTTTGTTATCGAAAAGGCCGGATATTCCGTTGTCGATGTTATCGATTCGGGTGAAGCTGCGGTTGAGAAGGCTGCAAACGACGATGTTGATCTCATGCTTATGGATATTATGCTCTCGGGTGCGATGTCGGGTATTGATGCGGTCAGAGAAATAAAGAAAAAGCGAAATATTCCGGTCGTGTACATGACCGCCAATTCTGATCAGTCGACGATGAACGAGGCCAAGGAGACGATGCCCTACGGCTACATTATAAAGCCCTTTAATCATGTCGAGGTGTGTTATGCTATTGATCTTGCGATATACAAGTTTGACATGGAGCGGCGTATCAGTGAGAAAAACGAAGAGCTCGAGGCCTTGAACCGGCAATACGTGCAGACGATACAGCAGCTCGAGCAGGCCAACGAGCGCCTGCGCGCGGCTAATATTAAAACGTGATCGGTGAGCGTTTTTCATGTGGCTTGCGATTGTGCGAAAAGAATCACAAAAACTGCTTGATTTTATGCCGCTGATAATTTGTAACTACATGGGTCATTTTGTGACAAAAAGGAGTTCTCTTTTATTTATGCGCGGACGTGTTGCAGAATTTTTTTGTGACACAAAATCAGCTTCTGACGCTTTAAAGAGATACTCTGAATATTAAGGAGAATTTGTATGAGAAAAAATCTCAAACTTGTCTTGTCGTTGCTGTTGCTTTTAGTAGCAACAATGTTCGTCTTTTCTTGTGAAGACGAATCTGATGATACGCCCCTGGATTATAACTTTATAGATCCGGATTATAATGGGTGGAACGATGAACAAAATAGCAGAAGCCCCTTTTACGGTATCGAAAACCAGCGTATTATTACACCGATAGTAGCTGCTTCGGGTTCTGAAAGTGAAACTACTGATGGTGCGGAGCGCGATCTTATTGAGTATGATGACAAGGGCAGAGTAATTCGTGTTCTTGAGATGGAGTATGATGGAGGCACCTATGATGTAGATAATGATATTCAGTATAGCTTCGGCAGTGAGTCCGGTGATACGGCGGATGGTACTTCGAAGATATATGACACGGCTGGTAATCAGATAGGTGGCGGTGCGCAGACTTATGCAATTATCGATGGTAAGTGGCGTATTACCATGGACGAACAAACATATACGACTGGTCGGGATCAGGTTATTGAGAAATGGGAATATAGTGCTAAGGGACGCCCAACTTCTTATGTAAAAATTAAAGCAGGACGAGAAGTCAAGAAAACAGTAACAGTATACGATAGCGCTACTAATTTGATTAAAACAGAAATTGAGTATGAAGTTGATGAAGATTCCGGTACACTGGAAAGAGTATCTGATTCTGATTATATTATTCAAGACGGAAAAATTGTTTCAATAAAATATACTTCTGGTAGTGAGGTTACTGATTACACTATTACTTATGATGAGAATGGGTATGTATGGAAATATGTTGCTGTAAACAGCAGTGATGGTACAACGAATGTAGAGATGGCTCTCGGCAAACAGGGCGTTCCCAAAACCATTACATATACCGGGGTGACTAACGAGGTTGAAACTTTTGAGTATGATAGTAAGAACCGTGAAACAAAGAAAGTTACTACTAAAAATGGTGTAACCGATGAAGTTAAATATTACACATATGATAAAGATGGTTGGGAACATTCGGCAAAATAATCTTGACTGAAAAGACCCATTAGCTAAGATTTAACAAGAAACCCGCTTATGGCGGGTTTCTTTATCCCCCGATAGGAGCCACCATTGAGAAAGAATAACTGACAACCGAAAGATTCGCATAAAAGCCCTCTTTCGGAAAACCACGGCGGGGCAAATAGCGGCCGCTGTATTTCTGTATGTTGAGTCAAACAGGCGACACCTTCGGGTGACGGTCGCTTTGTTCTTCGGCTCTTGAAAGAGGAGGTTTGTATGCAGTCAGTTAATCTGCGATTCAATGACGTGGCGTTTTCGTACGAAGAAGAAATATCCCGAACAGCAAATTCATATACACCGCTCTCGCGCAATATCGGCGACAGCTTTGCCCTCGAGTCTCTGAATATTCATTTTTCGGCGGGCTGGACAGGCATCGTCGGGCCCAACGGCACGGGCAAGTCGACCATCGCAAAGCTCGCCTGCGGCATGCTTACGCCCGTTTCGGGCTTCATCAGCGGTGTCGATTTCTCGCACGCGCTCTACTGCGAGCAGCAAAGCGAGACGCCGCCCGAACTGCTCGACGATTTCTTCTATTCAGATGAGGCGGTAGCGGGTGCGCTTCGCTCGCAGCTCGCCGTCGACGAAGATTGGGTTTCGCGCTGGCCGACGCTCAGTTTCGGCGAGCGTAAGCGCCTGCAGCTCGCTATCGCCCTGTGGCGCGAGCCGGCGCTGCTCGTGCTCGACGAACCGGTGAATCATCTCGACATTTCGGCCAAGCGTCTCATCGTTGACGCGCTTCGGCGTTATCGGGGCACGGGCATCGTTGTGGCGCACGACCGCAGCTTTCTCGACGCGCTGTGCACGAACTGTCCTTTTGTACGTTCCGGTGGCATCGTGATGCGTCCGGGTAATTACAGCGAGGCGCTGGCGCAGCAGAAGCTCGAGGACAGGGCGAACGAGGAACGCTATGCGCAGATGCTCGATTTGGCAAAGAAGGCTGATGATACCGCACGTGCGATGAAGCGGCGCGAGTCGGCGAAAGCCTCGAAACTTTCAAAACGCCATATTTCGAAAAAAGATCACGATGCGAAAGCCGCGGTCGACGGTGCGCGCCTCACGGGAAAGGACAAGCGCGGCGCCAGAAAGGTGACGCTGCTCGAGAGAAAGGCCGAGCGCGCGAGAGAGAGCGCGCAGCAGAATTATTTTCGCGAGAGAAAAATTTCCGGCCTTGTTTTTGAGGGTGAAGTGCTTGCGCGCGATCGGGTGCTGGTGCTCGAGCCATTTACGCTGCTGCTGGGCGATGCAAAACGGGTGGATATTCCCCGGCTCGATATTGGACCGAAAGACCGCATCGCATTGAAGGGCCGAAACGGCTGCGGCAAAAGCACACTGCTTCGCGAAATCGTGTCGAGGCTGAATATCGATCGCTCGCGCTACATCTACCTCGCACAGGAGATTAGTGCGGCGCAGTGGGAGGCAGTGCGCCGCGAGCTGCGCGAAATCGAAAGCGATAAACTGGGACTTTTACTGAGCATCGTGCATCGTCTCGGCTCTGAGCCCGATCAGGTGATCGCCTCCGAAGAGCCGAGTCCCGGCGAGAAACGAAAACTGCTGCTGGCTCTGGGCCTGCTCGCAAATCCCTGTCTGATAATCATGGACGAGCCGACGAATCATCTTGATATGCCTTCGATAGAAAAACTTGAGGAGGCGCTCGGGCGCTTTTGCGGCGCACTGCTGATTGTCAGTCACGATGAGCGTTTTGTGCGGGGCCTGAGCGAAATAGAGTGGAATATTCAGGAGGGAAGACTGCGGGTGGATATGCTTTGAGGGCTGGCTTTTGCGGATCGTATCCCCCCGCGGCGTGTGAAATAAGTGGTTGCTTTTTTCAATCTTTTCGAAAAGAATGAACAATAACGGATTTGAATGGAGGCACAATGAGACAGATACTGCTATTGTTGATCGTAATACTTATGCTGCTATCATGTAAGACGATGCCGGAGAAACCCGCCACTCCGCAGCCGGCAGAGCCGGAAGTGACAGAGCAGACCGAAGAGCCGGTTAAAGATTATTCGGCTTTCGAGAATTTCACCGTTTCGAAGGGTGAATTCGGTGACAAGATTGTCATCAGCTGGGAAGGTGCGGCGGACGGCGCCTGGGTGCTCTATCGTTCTTTAAAGGAAGATGACGAGTATACAAAATTAGCTGATATAAGCGCCGTAACGACTTTTACTGACACCACGGTCGAGAAGGGCCTCAAGGTGTGGTACCGCCTCGAAGCGGCCGCCCCTGAGGGCGCGGTCTCGTCGGTTTTGTCCGCTGTCGGCGTCGGTGCGAACGCAGCGCTTATCACCGACCCGGAAAAGGGCGATACGGTGCACGAGAACTTCGGCTACATCAAATCGAAAAAACCCGCGGGAAGAACGCTCAATCAGGTGACGGCCGCCTTTAACAAACCCAAACCAAAGTATACCAAAGAAGAACGCGAGCTTGTCGATAAGCACATGGAAATTATCGAATCGCGGAAGATGCATCCTGTTAAATTGAATATGATACTGCGCATGTCGCAGCCCTATTTCCGTTCGGGCAAGATGGCCGCCTACGCCGATTTCGCCTCTTTCAGTTACGACATGCCGGCACGCGAAGTCTTTCTCTTCGATAAGGACAAAAGTTACGTCGTGGTTTTCAGATCGGTTATTATCAGCCGCTATATTCGCGAACATAACGACGGGGTCTTTCTTGAAAGACTGCTCTATAACGGGGTTGCTTTCTCGGTTGAAATCGGCGAGCGTGAAGTGAAGGATGCCGATGGCTTTACGCGTATTCTGCCGGCGGTTGATACGGTGGGTTTTGCGAGCGCCTATTATCCGAAATATTCCGGCTGGAAAGAGTCGACCGCGATGTTTGTGACCTCGCGCGATTCGCTGCAGAAAGAGCTTCAGAAAGCGCAGCGGGGACGCTCGGGCGACTGATGCCGGGTTAGACCTTCTGGGCCAGGCGCAACTTGAACAATTTTATTCGGCGGAAAATTAGTGATGCGCGTTTCCGCCGAAGTCTTGTTCGGCAGATTCTGAAATAAAGCGAAATCGAAAAAAATTGTAAAGGGCGAACGGCTGTCTATGCAGAACAATAACATACTTCTTATCCATTGCTCGGATCGAATCGGACTTGTGCACGATATCACCGCCGTTCTGAAAAAGAACAATCTTAATATCGAGACCAACGAAGAATTCGTCGATCAGCATCAGAAAATGTTTTTCATGCGTACCGAGTTTTCCGGCGCCTTCGATTCGGGCTCGCTCTACGACGATCTCGTTGCCGCGCTTCCCGAAGATGCGGAAATTATTCTTACGGGTAAACGCAAGAAAAACATCGTGGTGATGGCGACAAAAGAACATCATTGTCTTGGCGATGTTCTGCTTCGGCACATGTTCGGTGAACTGAACGCGAACATACTCGCGGTAATCAGCAATCACGAGCATTTGCGTGAACTGACGATGAAGATGGGTATTCCCTTTCATTATGTTTCGCACGAGAATCTGGAGCGCCATGTTCACGAAGAAAAAGTCATGAAACTTCTTGAGCAGTATAATCCCGAATATATCGTTCTGGCAAAATACATGCGGGTCTTGAGCGCGGCTTTTACCGAGCGTTACCCGCAGCGGATAATCAATATTCACCACTCGTTTCTGCCGGCCTTTGTGGGAGCGAATCCCTATCGTCAGGCTTTTGAACGCGGTGTCAAGATCATTGGTGCGACTGCGCATTTTGTGAATCATGAACTCGACGAAGGGCCGATAATCTGCCAAAGTGTCATCAATATCGATCATCGTTTTTCGGCTGAGGATATGGCAAGGGCGGGAAAAGATGTGGAGAAAATGGTGCTTTCGCGCGCACTGAAGCTGGTCTTCGAAGACAGGGTGATGGTGAGCGCGAACAAGACGGTGGTGTTCGCCTGAAGCTGCCGCTGAAGCGATGAGCCTGCCGCCGCTATCTTTAAAAAGTGTCCCATGATATTTTACTGTCGCCGCTGACGGGTATCTGCTCGCCCAGATAGGTGGGGCGCGGTTTCAGCACAAAGGCGAAGAAAAAGTCCTTTAATCGCGCGAGGCGTTCGCGCAAAATCAGATAACGGATCGATTCGTAGCTGCGAAGATCGGCCGCAACCCCCTGAACGCGAATCCCCCTGGAAAAAGCGATCATCATCGAGCGCGGCAGATGAAAACGCTGTGTCACGATGATCGCGTCTTCGACGCAGAATATGTAGTCGGCCCTGTACATCGTCTCATATGTCGAAAAACCCGCATGATCAAGAAAGATGTCGTTCTGCGGCACGCCTTTGGCCAGCAGCCATTTGCGCATTACGTTCACTTCGTCGTAGTATTTTTTTCCGTGATCTCCCGAAACGAGAATCTTTTTCACGATCTTTTTCTTGTACAGCATGTGCGCCGTCGCGAGGCGGTCCTGCAGTATGGGCGATGCTGTGTTGCCGTAGACCCCCGCTCCCGGAACGATCGCAACGGTTGCCTTCTTCAGTTTGGCGCCCTGTTTGATAAAGGGCGCACTGGCGGCGATCATTGCGGCGTTAATCAGCAGAGCCGTGCAAATAACAAGCAGGCATAGCAAAAAAACGCTCTTGATCGTGTTGTATAGCAGTTTGAACATTCGGGTACATTAGCGCTTACATGGCCGGCCTTTCAAGATATTTTTTGTTCAAAAGGCAAAACAAAAAAACGGGGGGATACCGATACGCGTTTGACAAAGCCGGCGTCTATTTGTGCAAATTTTTCAAGTTCCCTCTTGACAAAAGAGTGTGGGAATCTATGCATATTCTCACCTGGAGTGATTTATGGAAGAACGTTATTATAATTTTACCGAAATTGAAAAGAAGTGGTGCGAAAGATGGGAGAAAGAGGGAACCTTTTACGCAAAACCCTCCGACAAGCCGAAGTACTATGTGCTCGAGATGTTTCCCTATCCTTCGGGAAGACTGCATATGGGGCATGTGCGTAACTATTCGATAGGCGATGTCGTCGCCCGTTCGATGCGAATGAAAGGTTTCAACGTGTTTCATCCGATGGGCTGGGACTCGTTCGGACTTCCCGCAGAGAACGCGGCCATAAAAAACAATATCCCCCCATATACATGGACAACAGATAATATCGCCTACATGAAAGAGCAGTTCAAGCTTCTCGGTGTTTCGTATGACTGGACAAAAGAGCTTGCAACATATAAAAAAGAATATTATAAATGGAATCAGTGGCTTTTTATCAAAATGCTCGAAAAGGGCCTTGCTTACAAGAAGGTGTCGTTTGTGAACTGGTGCAGCGACTGTAACACCGTTCTGGCCAACGAGCAGGTCGAGGACGGCAAGTGCTGGCGCTGTTCGACCGAGGTGACACAAAAAGAGCTTGAACAGTGGTTTTTCAAGATCACCGATTATGCCGATGAGCTCATCGCCGGTTTTGAGACACTAAAAGACGGCTGGCCCGAGCGTGTTCTGGCGATGCAGTCAAACTGGATAGGCCGATCCTTCGGTCTTCACGCGAA
>JAEWVL010000110.1 GCA_023396665.1 Spirochaetota bacterium | reverse complement strand
TCGTCCGCGCGATCTGTTTAACAGGAACTGCGGTGAGTAAATCCTCGATTACATCCTGTAGTTTATACATGTCTAGCACCCTCTTGTCCATCGGCCCTCCAGTTGAAAGGCACCATGGTCATTTTTTAAGGGGGGTCAGCATACCGTTTTTAGGGGGGTCAATAAAGTGATTTTGAGGGGGTCAGTATTTTGAAAAATGACATGCACTTTTTTGATTGCGCTATCGGGCTCAACACCATCACATAACTGAGAGTTGACGCGGCGCTCGCGAAAAGACTCGCTTGGGCTAAAGCCACATTGCGGCGATACGGCCGCCGCAACGTCGTCAACTCTCGTACGTTATCTGCCATTTGCCCATATATCAGATAACTAATAGACAATAATATTCTCTTTCCTAAAATAAATTTTTAAGTCGGAGTAAATAAAGAATAAACATCTTATGAATATGCGTATTCCGGCGCATGCCTGCCACCCATTCCGGAGCAAAGTTGCCACCTATTCCGGCGGAAAGCTGCCACCCATTCCGGAACATGCCTACCACCTGATAGGATAAACCCGGAATAAATACCCTGACATTTCCTTTACGATCGGACCTTTTGATCATGCAAACAAAGATCAAGAGAGGTATCCGGATGTCGCAAAGGAGAATCGCAATGAATAAAATCAGAGAACTGTTTAGACTGCATGATCAGGCGAAATTAAGCAATCGTCAGATTTCAAAAGCACTCAACATCTCACGACCGGTAGTCGGTGAATATCTAACAATCCTCAAAGCATCCGGTTACACAAACGATGAGATAAGTTGTTTCCCCGACAACGAACTTCTGAATATATTACAGGGCACAAAAAAAGAAGAGTGCGAGAAATACAAAGTTCTTCGTACAAAATTTCCTGAATATGTCAAAGAGCTTAAACGTGTCGGTGTGACCCGTCAGATACTGTGGGAAGAGTATCTGCAAAGCAATCCAGAGGGTTACAGCTACTCACAGTTCTGCTACCATTTTCAGATGTGGCAGAATTTATCAGAAGTGACCATGCACATCGAGCACAAGGCGGGAGATAAGCTGTTCGTAGATTTCACCGGCAAGAAGCTGTCAATAACAGACCGAATAAGCGGAGAGATTCGTGAAGCGGAAGTCTTTGTCGCAGTGCTTGGAGCAAGTCAGCTGACGTATGTAGAGGCATCATATTCACAAAAGAAACAAGAGTGGATACGCCTCAATGAAAATGCTCTCAGATATATAGGCGGCGTCCCCAAAGCGATCATGCCCGATTGTCTGAAATCTGCCATAACCAAAACAGGCCGTTATGAAATGGATGTCAATCGTGAGTATGCGGATTTTGCACAACACTACGGAGTTGCCATATTTCCGGCACGTCCTGCAAAGCCGAAAGACAAAGCACTGGTAGAAGGAGCCGTACGCATTGTCTACTCATGGATATTCGCACGGCTCCGCAATCGGGTATTCTTTTCGCTTGAAGAGCTTAATAGTGCGATATGGGAACTTCTCGAAACGTACAATGCAAAAAAGATGCAGCACACGCAGATAAGCAGACGTGAACTTTTTGAGCAGACAGAACGAGATACGTTATCCCCCCTTCCCGTTATGCGATATGAATTTAAGAATTTCAATCGGCTCACGGTTCATTTCTGCTACCATATCTATTTTACAGAAGATCACCACTACTACAGTGTTCCCTATCGTTACAGAAGGCTAAAAGTCGATGTATGGAGCACTTCAAGCGTTCTGGAGGTGTATTACAACAACGAGCGCATAGCGATTCACAAGAGAAATTCCCGCCAAAACGGCTATACCACCGTGCGCGAACACATGCCCGAAAAGCATAAGTGGCAGGAGAGCTGGAATCCGGAGACTCTTATAACATTAGCCAGGGGGCACGGGGATGATGTCGCGGCGGCAGTTGCCGCTGTGCTTGCTTCACGACAGTATCCGGAACAGTCCTACCGGACATGTCTTGGGATACTGTCACTCGCAAAGAAGTATGGCGCACAACGCTTGAACAACGCATGCCACAGGGCTTTGCAGTTTGAAAATTGTACATTCAGGATGATTAAAAACATTTTGGAAAACGGTATGGATACCGTTCATGAGGAAGTGCAGATTGCACTTTTTGGTGAACATGAAAATATCCGGGGAATACAATATTATCTGGAGGCAACACAATGAACAATCAGGCGACAATGGAAAAGATGCAAACAATGCATCTTGGGGGAATGCTGCATGCATTCCGTGAACTGTGCAACGGAACCATGAGCGATGCGTTTTCCATTGACGAAATGGTGGCGCATCTAGTCGACGCGGAATACGATGAGCGCTATAACAAAAAGCTTTCACGTCTTCTTAAGAATGCCGCATTCCGATACAGCGCCAGCTTTGAACAAATCAATTTTGATCCTACTCGTGGAATTGACCGCAATCAGATTCTGCGGCTTTCAACCGGCGACTGGATTCAAAAGGGGGAGAGCATCATTATTACCGGCAAAACCGGAAGCGGTAAAAGTTTCATGGCTTGTGCACTGGGGCATAAAGCCTGCGTGCTGCACCATACGGTAAGCTATTACAATTGCATGAAATTATTTTCACAGTTGAAGTATTGCAAAGCTGACGGTACATATTTCAAGGTGATGGACAAAATCAAAAAACAGGATCTGATTATACTTGATGATTTTGGCTTGAATACGTTTGATTCAGAATCACGACTGATGCTTTTGGAACTTATTGAAGACCGGCACGGCAGAAAATCTTTGATACTCAGTTCTCAAATACCCGTGAAACAATGGTTCGATTGTATAGGTAATCCCACCATTGCTGACGCTGTCTGTGACAGATTACTTCATACTTCTCACAAAATTGACATCGATGGAGACTCTTTACGCAGGCTCAAAAAAAATAATTCTGGACGAAAGCTGCCGCCCAAGTAGCACTGCAATCAGGAAATGTCAGTACGGTCTAAGTGGCAGGTATAAACCGGTACAGGTGGCAGGTTTCACCGGAATACGCACTTTTGGACTTGCAGACGGTAAAAATCGATATGGAAAGACAAGATAGATATGATACTTAATCGCAAGAGCCTGTTGTGTTGATTTTACAGTATCTTATTCAGGAGGAGGATTATCATATGGGTAAACTAGCGATTGAAGAACATTTAAAAATAAAAAAAATGATAAGGCAAAATATATACTCAATCATCAGTCTCTTGTTTGCTGATTGGTTACTTTATCTCAATTTGACTTCAGGTTTAGGTGGAAGGAAATTGATTCAGGATATAAGTAAAAATGAATCTTTAAAATTAGTAATTATTGTGGGGATATTTATCATCTGTTTCTTGTCATATAATTTCTTATACTATTTTATTGTATCCCATAAGAAAACTGATGCTCCACTAATCGATTTTTTTTCTACTGCGGGTAGACAAGTAATAAAACAAAACTATGAGAATTATTTTGATGATCAATATATTTATTATTACAAAATGTACTGTAAAATTTCTTATTTATATGTTCTGATTCTGCTGGCTTTATTGATATTGAATATAATGCCATTATTGAGGTAGTCATGAAGCCGGCAATATCTCTTACACCACCGATTCAGAGGGCAACGTCAAAAGCCGCATGATCTATCGCCCCTACGGGCAGCGCTTGGTCGCCGGTGAGGACAACTTCAGATTCAAGTTCAATTCTCACGAACAGGATGCGAGCGGGCTGCAGTATTTCAACGCACGCTACTACGACCCCGAGATCGGCCGCTTCGCACAGGCCGACCCGACGGTGCCCGATCCGCTCAATTCGCAGGCTTATAACAGATATATGTTCTGTTACGGCAATCCGATAAGTTTTATCGATGTCAATGGCTTTGAGTCGACTGAAGGCGGCAATCAGGGAACAGTAACAAACGTGGGTCCCGATGGTCAGGTAGCGTTCACGCCGAGCG
>JAEWVL010000149.1 GCA_023396665.1 Spirochaetota bacterium | reverse complement strand
CTTCCAGTTTCTCGTTTCGGCCATAGACTATGACAACTATATCGGACGTCTTGCAACCGGCAAGATTGCGCACGGCGTTCTCAATGCCGGTGACGATGTGTGTCATATTAATGCAAAGGACGAGCGCAAGAATTACCGCGTAACAAAACTTTTCTCTTACAGCGGACTCGCCCGTACCGAAATTCAAAGCGCATCGGCGGGTGATGTGGTCACCATCGCCGGTATCGAGTCGATATCGCTGGGGGATACGCTCTGCGATCCTGAAAACCCGGTAAAACTCGAATCACTGCAGATCGACGAGCCGACGATCGCGATGACCTTCTCTGTCAACGATTCACCCTTCATGGGACGCGAGGGAAAATACGTCACATCCCGCCATCTGTCAGAGCGTCTCGAACGCGAAATCAAGACCAACGTCAGCATGCGCATCGAAAAATCACAGGCGAAAGATTCGTATGTCGTAAAGGGCCGTGGCGAGCTGCAGCTTTCAATCCTCATCGAAAACATGCGTCGTGAAGGATACGAATTTCAGGTATCCCGCCCAGAGGTTATTAATAAAAAAATCGACGGCAAAATACACGAGCCGATAGAATACGCGACCATCGACGTGGCTGACGAGTTCAGCGGAGTGGTTATCGAGAAGATGGGTCTTCGCAAAGCGGAGATGCTCAACATGATGCAGGGTAAAGACGGCTACACCCGGCTTGAGTTCAAGGTTCCCGCACGCGGGCTCATCGGTTTTCGCAACGAGTTTCTCACCGAGACGAAGGGTACCGGCATCATCAATCACTCTTTTCACAGCTATGAACCTTTCCGCGGAGAAATCGTTCACCGTAATCGCGGGGTGCTCGTCGCCATGGAAGGCGGAATATCCGCTCCCTATGCGATATTCAATCTGCAGGATCGCGGCGTCTTCTTTATCGACGCCGGCACAGAGGTGTACGAGGGGATGATCGTCGGAGAGCACAGCCGTGAGAACGATCTTGTCGTCAATGTCTGCAAACAGAAAAAACTGACGAATATGCGCGCATCCGGTTCTGATGAGAACATCCGGCTGGTTCCGCCGCGTCGTTTCTCGCTCGAGCAGGGTATGGAGTACGTTCAGGACGACGAACTGCTCGAAGTGACGCCGCAAAATGTTCGCATGCGCAAGAAGGTGCTCAATGAGCAGGAGCGTCGAAAATCCGAGCGCAAAAAGTCTGAGTGAGCTCTTTTCCAGGGCTTACAGTGCCGTTGTCGATTCTTGCTCGCTCATTCTTATGCATAAGGGGGGATACGGTCGCGCCGCGATCGATTCCCTCAACCTGCTGATACCCTGTGCGGTGTGCCGGGAGACCGCTTTGCGCGATTGCCCTCACGGGCAATATGTGAATGCGGATGAAGAAATCATACGCATGGCGATTGAGCGCGGTAGCGCGCTGATATCCGATGACAAGCGCATCTTGATGCGTGCCCGCCGGCTCAAAATCCCCCATTTGAACAGTCTCACCGCACTTTTATGTCTTTACAGTAATCGAACACTTGGTGAAAACGAATACAGGGCCTGTCTCGCAAAGCTGCGGGCTGAGGCCCGTTACGCCCCCTGGATCTGGGACTACGGCGAACGTGCGTTTCGAATACTCAATGCAATCTCAATTGATCAATCCCGGTAAATCAAAATTCGTATAATTGCGTTAATTTTACCGGCATGTAAAGCACGGTGCTCTTTTTTACGACAAGTCAGTTGACACAATGGATCATTAATCCAGGCTGAGTTCAGCGTGAAATGCATTTGTGTTCAGGCGGCAACTGCAGGGAAAAATGCTTGCAATTCGTGTTGTGTGGGCTAGTATAATGATTGTAAAAATTTAAATTATAATTTGTATAAAAAAAGCTAAACATATATGGCGGGTCGCTGACCTGTTTTCGCGGATGTTCCCGGGGGATACGTTTGCGGAGAGATAACACTATTATTGCAGGAGGTCGTCGTGGGAAGTTCTGACACTAGCGTTGTGTTGATTATCAACTGCGGAAGCTCATCCCTCAAGTATGAGCTTTACAGAATGCCCGAAAAGAAGAGCATGGGAAAAGGGCTTGTTTCCCGAATAGGTCTTGAAAAGGGGGAAATCAGTCAAAAGTCCGAAAGGGCGAAGATGGAAAAGGAGATAGCCGTTCCCGATCATCGCAGTGCCATGGGCTTTGTGCTGGAAGCGCTTGTTGATCAGGAATACGGTCTTTTAAAGAATATTTCCGAGATCGGCGCTATCGGTCATCGTGTCGTTCACGGCGGTGAAGACTACTCCACGTCGGTAATCATCGACGAGACGGTGGAAAAAGCCATCGAGGTGAATATAGAGCTGGCGCCGCTGCATAATCCGGCGAATCTGACCGGTATCAGGGTTTGCCGCGAGTATTTTCCTTCGCTCAAACAGGTTGCCGTTTTTGACACGGCCTTTCACCAGACGATGCCTTCCTATGCCTATATGTACGGACTCCCTCGTGAGATGTACGATAAAATGCGTATC
>JAEWVL010000076.1 GCA_023396665.1 Spirochaetota bacterium | reverse complement strand
CTCCCGCACAACTGCCGTTCATGCGCATGTCGGCGCGAAAACTATCATCAAAAAAAATAATTTTCGAGTCTTCTCCTCCGATCTCGATAAATGTGCGAACATCAGGCTGCATTTTCTTGATGTAATTTGCAGAAGCCACCACCTCCTGCACAAAGCAAAGAGAAGTGTTCTCAGAAATCCCCATGCCGGCAGAACCGGTAATCGCCACACGTGTTGAAATATCACCGACCGCCTCCTTCGCTTCAGCAAGAAGAACCGATACAGTTTCCTTAATCTTCGCATGATGACGCCTGTATGCGCTATGAACGACTTGGGGCTGGTCGCCGCTAATTTTTCCTATAACAATTTTTGCGGTAGTAGAACCGAGGTCAATACCTGTAATAAAATTATTCATAATCTCCTCAAAGCTATAACGGGCTTTCCCTCACTTTTCATAAACCGGCAAGGCCCTGTACATACACATGCAGTCTTAAACATCCCGCGAATATTGCATTATGATGTACCAGATACTCAAGCACAATATTTTTATCACTTCTATTATTGTCGAGCAAAAAAGACCATCATCAAAACAAGTAACCCTCAACTTCAGGATTGAAATACAGTAGGTAAATTTAATAAACTTCGTTCGGCGCTCGATAACCCGAACCCAGGCATATTTGTTATTATTAGTAAATAAATGAGGGGGGATACGATGAGCTTGAATTACTCATTGCTTTTTTCACAACCGCTCGAAAATCGGACAAACAACAGCCAGGCGCAGACTATACAGCAAAGAAAAACCGCGGCCAGAAACAGGAAACCCGTACGCACACCGAATGCATCGACGACAATTCCGAACAGCGGTCCCACAAGAACATAGAGTATTCTTCCTTCCATACTGACGATGGACAGCACCGTTGCGCGAAGTTCCGGCTTCGCGTGTTCATTGATTATATCAAGAAAAAACGGTGTTGAAAAACCCCACAGGAACGCCTGTATGAAAGCCAGTGTCACCAACAGATCCATATGAAACATTCCTATAGAAAAATACAATATGGGAATTAACATAAAAAGATACATCGCCCCGCGGCGACCGCTGTGAAGCGAAAGTGCGTGTGAAAAGCGTGCACCGACGGCAGAGGCGGACTGGTACACAAAAAACACTACACCGTAAAATGCGAGTGGGAAACGCATCGTCTCAAGAAGCAGAAAATATCCCCAAATAGATATGATTCCGGTACATAGAATTGCACCGGACACAAACGCGGCGCTTCTGATATAGCGATCTTTTAAACTGTAGGCGAAAGCCTCCAGAATACCCTGAAGTGCGTTCGTATGTTCGGGTTTTTTACGGAAGGCTTCTTTCATAAAAAGAGCCGAAAGAGGCAGCATCGAAGAGCTTGCCACATTTGCGTAAAACGGGATACGTATGCCGAATACTGCCAGAAATCCCCCCGCCATGGAGGAAACAGCGGCCCCGATTCTTGTAGAAAATTCGGCACGGCTTTCTATTTTACGGTATTCATCTTTGCGGCCGAGAACATTAAGCGTATCAAAAAGAAGCGCGGACTCGGTACCGGAACACATACTGAAGCCGAAACCGAGAAAAATCTCGGCCAGCATAAAGAACGGCACCGTTGATGAAATACTGTATATTAAAAATCCGCTAACAATCGAAATGCCTCCGGCAAACAGTGTCTTTTTTCGACCCCATCGATCTGAAATATACCCGGAAGGCACCTCGAACAAAAGCATTGCGGCGGAAAAAACCGCCTGTACGATAAGTATCTGTGTAGCCGTTAGTCCATTCGATTTATAAAATGGTATAATGACTGGAGCTATAACAAGAAAATCACGAAAGAAGCGAAACGAGTAAAGCAAGGTAATATTTGTTTTCATCCCAATCACCGGACTGAGTCAGTTATGCAATCGGAAATTTCACGTATTTCTTTCAGCGGCATCATATGCCCGTCCTCCCCCTCAAGAAAGGATTCCGCAACATGATCGATATAGAGAACACCGTCAAGATGATCGACCTCATGCTGTATGCAGCGAGCCATTTCGTCTTCTCTCGTAATAGTATGTTCCTTGCCGTATCTGTCGTTATAACGCAACGTTACGACTCTTGCCCTCTTCACCTTTGCGAAGTAACCCGGTAACGAAAGACAACCTTCTTCTTCAACTGATTCACCCTCGAAAGAGATAATCTGCGGATTGACAAGCTCAAGATACTCGTCCATATAATCGATAACCGTTATGCGTTTAAGAAGACCAGTCTGCGGTGCGGCCAATGCAGCGGCATTTTCACTCGCCAGGAGCGTCAGTTTGATACGATCAATTTTCTCATGCAGTGTTTTGTGAAACACCGTCACTTCAGAACAACGTTGCCGCAAAAGAGGATCCCCGAATTTGAGTATTCTTAATTTCTTCATTTCATCTCTCTTTGCGTGACTCGTTTGTACAACACTGTATCGTATATTCAATTCTTCCGGACAAGCCGCTCAGTCCAGGCCACAGAGGGTAAAAATCCCCTCTCTTCTGTCAAGTTCTATTGCTAGCTTTATTAGAACACTCGTATTATCTCGTTACCGTGAAACTACAGCCTATACTCATCTTCCATAACATAATTTTCCCAAACATGTATTCTGATTCCCAATGATTCACTTGCCTCTCGAATTGAAGACTCAGTTATCTCCTGAAGACAAACGCAAACAAGGCTTTTGCTCGGCCCTTTCTTTTTTTTCCTCGTTATTGTTTTGTTTGTTTTGTTTGTTTACGTCGATGTGTTTTCCACTTCAACTATCCATAAAATTTGCCATTCTGGACAATCATAAGTCTCGTTATGTCGCATTAGATGTTTAAACTCAACATAGTTATGTTCGATCGGAAGTTTCCCTTCAATTTCATAAATTAACTCGTCAAGAAATTCAGCAAGGGCTTTCGTTAGCATCAGGGATACAGAAAGACGACAGAAAACACGAAAATTAACGGCGAGATTGTACACATCAACATCGAAGACCAAACCGACGATGCAATAGCCTGCTCCATCGGGCTGATATTTGACAAGACGCATAATACGTGATCTTTTCAATTCAGCATGATGTCTCGTAAAATACTTACGAAGACACTCGTTAATCAGAAACGAATGGCCTTTACCAGTCTTATCACAGGCCTCACTCAGCCGCACAACATCATTCAACAGCAGGTTAACGGTAGTTCTCATTGCATTCTCCTTCTATGTATGACGTTTCAGAAGGTTGAAATGCAAAAAAATGTGTCAAAAAAACATAAAGGCCTGTGTCCGATATCTACTCATTTTACGATTCCCGAACCGTTCAAAACCTTTTGCAAGGCAATGCGTACGTCCTTCCCCGAAAGAGGCTTGCTCAATATCATTTCCACTCCAGTCTGCCTGATTTTCTCCACTTCGACGGGAAAAGAGTACCCGGTCGTTGCCACGATAGGAAAACGGCAATCTTCTCCGTTGAATCTCTTTTTAAAATAATCTATACACTCGAATCCGTTCATCACAGGCATCTGCATATCAAGCATAATCACATCGGGCACTTTCAGCTCAACCGCATCGCATAGCAGTTTTCCGTTTTCGAAAGCACGGCATTCGTCAACAATCTCACTCAAAACAGATTCCAGATACATCCGGTTCATCGGTTCATCTTCGGCAATGTAAACACATACCGGAAATCTTGTGTTATTTTGATCATCACGAATTTCAGGTTCGGCAATAGTGATAGCACCTTCTGCAAGATCAAGGGGAATAGAAATCTTGAAAACGGAACCGATACCTTCGCGGCTTTTCACCTCAATGTCGCCCCGTAACTGGGCGACAATATCCCGCACCACACTTAAGCCGATGCCCGTTCCCTTAAATTTCTTTGAATACCCGCTTGTGCCCTGATAAAACCGATCGAATATTTTGCTCTGAACATCAGCGCTCATACCGATACCCGAATCGCTCACTTCTATTGCAAGTCGTTTTCCATTTAGCCATGACATCAGCATAATATGGCCAGAGTCAGTGAATTTGAAAGCATTATCCAAAAGGTTCACCACCACCTGTGTAATAAGCTGCGAGTCGGTATTACACCATAGTTGCCGGTCAAACCACGCCTTATAGCAAAAGGAAATTTCCTCACTTCTTCTGCTCTCGTAAATTCTGGAAATATCCTCAAGCAATGCGGCAACATTACACAGTTCAGATTTGACACGGTATTGCGAAGTCTCCAGCTTGTTCATATCCAGCACATTGTTAATCAGCAAAAGAAGAATGGTGTTGCATGAACGAATATTTTCAACATAACGCCGCTGATCAGCGACCAGCTTCGAATCAAGCAGCAACTCCGTCATACCATTGAGCGCATTAAGGGGATTTCTCATCTCATGGCTTACATTTGCGAGAAAATCGTCTTTTACCGCCGCCATTTTCGCAAGTTCATGATTCATCTTCTCTTTTTCAGAAATCAGCAAATCATGATGCTTGAACAGCCTGAATATTATGAACGATATACCAGCACTCAAAACAAAGTAACAGAGAATACCCGCCGCATCCTTCGGTGTGGCATTCATGTAGCCATAAGAGAAATACAGGTGATACACTAAAAACAGAGCTGAAAATGAACAGCAGAGCCATATCTGGTACAGACGAGTGGCGTAGACGCCTACAAGAACGAGAGCGACACACGAATGAACCGAACCGAAATAGAAATATGAAAAACTCGACAAACCCGAACTGATATAATCAGAATAAATAAAACAAAATTGTGCCGCGGCGACACTGCACAGAATAGAGACATTTACAAGAGCCTCCCATCTGCCTCTCACAAAAAAGAAGAAACCCCCGGCAAAAAAGACCAGTATCGAAAAATTAAGCGCGGCAAAAAGATAATCCACCACTTTCAGATTATAGATAAAGTAAGACAAAAGTACAGGAGAAAACAGCGCGAAAAAAAACAGGATAATTTTTGCTTTTAGACGCATCAGGCCCTGGTAATTCAACCTGTTGAGGATCGAATCGATACGACTACACAGGATCATATACAACCTTATCACATATTAATCAAAAAGCGAGGGAAGATCGGCGGACAGACAACTATTACGCGCCGGGTACATTTTTTGCAAGAGAAAAATTATGTCGTATTGGCAGAATCCAGGATAAAAGTTAGCCCTAACTAACGCTGATAACTGGCATTCGCATGCCCTTTCAGATTCGTCTCTTTACAAATGAGTGATAATTTTTTCAACCCTGCTCACAAGAGAGGCGGTCTGCTTCATCGTTTCTTTCACAAAGTCATCGTCCATTGCCTGAACATTGACACTTTCATAATCTGGCACAATCTTTTTCCCACGTCTGTCATCGCGCTCTT
>JAEWVL010000040.1 GCA_023396665.1 Spirochaetota bacterium | reverse complement strand
AAGCGCATCATTACATAAAAAAACCGCCGCGGTTCTCCGCGGCGGTTTTGAAATTCTCACTCGAGTACAAAGAATTATCTGGCGCCGCCACGGAGCTTGTCTATGTCACCCAAGAGTGCTAGTAGCAGTGCAAAATTTTTCATCGACAACAATCCTGCCTAATTTTATTGACTTACTACGCTGGAAATGGCGGTACTTGTCAATATTTTTTTGTTTTATATAATTGAAATAGTAAAGCATTTAAATTCATATGGAAAATGCTTTTTTAACACTGTTATCATTAAATGTTGCATTTTGTGAACAAACATTGTCCACTGCGTACAGTGACAGCATTTCAAGAAAGAAATCATTCATGACGAAACAGCTTCGCTGTTTCTTTGTTGCGTTTGGCCGAAACTCGCATTACGCTCGGCTTTTTATTCGGAATAAGCCGAGCTTAATTTGTAATAATTGCGAACCCAAAATATGGAGCACTATGGCAACTTTATACGTAATTGCAACTCCCATCGGCAACCTTGAAGACATCACCCTTCGAGTATTGAATGTCCTTAAAAATGAAGTGCAACATGTGTTTTGTGAGGATACACGTGTTTCCGGACGATTGCTCTCCCATTATGGCATAAAACTGCCAACATCATCTCTTCATGCTCATTCCGGTGAAATTCGCTATGATAAGGCTATCACAATGCTTGAAGTGGGCAAAACGATAGCGTATATGACCGACTGCGGCACTCCAGGAATATCCGACCCCGGAAGCCGTCTTGTGGATCAGGCATTGAAATCCGGGTTTACCGTTAGTCCGCTTCCCGGAGCCTCAGCGATGAGCGCACTTTTAAGTTGTTGCGGATTTTATGGCAAACGAGTTATTTTCGCGGGTTTTTTAAGCAAAAAACCGGGTAGGCGTATTCATGAACTTGAAGAATTGAAATTATTTGACGGTATCATAGTAGTTTATGAATCCCCCCATCGTATTCTGAAAACACTCGATGCAATAGCGCAAGTTTTTCCCAAAAACCAGATTGCCATTGGCAGGGAAATGACCAAGATGTTTGAACAAATTGTACGAGGAGAAGCACAAGATTTTAATGAAGCCAATTTACCCCAAAAGGGTGAATTTTCTATTGCAATTGACAATAATCTCTGATACACTGGCTGGTATTAGATGTTTTGTCTTTTTTTTCTAACAGTAAGCGACACCGGCGAAAACAGACGCTATATTTGACAATATTATGTCTTATTTTTGATTATTACGCTGTTATTTTGCACTGAAAGCTAAAGAACAGGTCATTTTATACCGACATTATAAGCAGATTAGAGAAGGGTTACTATAATGGTACTTAATAAAATCGGCGAGATCAACAAGATTTACGACACTAAAAAGTCTAAGTCCATTGACAAGACCGGCCAGACTGGGGCGAGTTCTGACAGTGTTCAACTCTCAACTGAAGGCCTGAAGGCTGCCGAAGAGGCTCGTGTCGCGCAAATGGTGCGTGAAACACCCGATGTTCGTACCGAAAAAGTACAGGCTATAAAGCAGCAGAGGATTGACGGAACCTATGACCGACATCTTGACGACAAAGTTCTCACAATGGTTGCCGACAAACTTTTGACCGGAATATTCAAGTAATCTGTACTGCAGGACATTGTTTTTGTAAAAAAGCGGTGTAGTGCCGCTTTTTTTGTACACGGACGTTACCGCTGCGGTATCCGCCCCTTATAATTAACCTTATCAAGGCTGACGACATTGAGTGAAAGGAAATACCCAGAATTTCATATCCCGACACGGGTTTTCATTCAGAACAATATCATTTCACAGATAGGTGAGATACTCTCACCGCACGCCTCTCGCGCACTCATTGTAACAACATCGGACGACTTTGAAAAATATGAAAAGCTGATAAGCGATATCGCCGGGTATCTGCAAAACGCTTCGGTCTATACGATCATTTATGATGAAATACCCGACAAGGCGAACAATGAGTACATAGATTCCGCTGTTTACTTTGCGAAAAAGACCAATTGCGACACCGTCATAGGACTGGGTACGTTTCAATCGATAAATAGCGCCAAAGCCATAGCTTTACTGGTCAACAATTTTTACTTTTGTGATGATATATACGCTTACCCCGAAGTGGCAGCCCCCATTCGTCTCATAACGGTGCCGATAATGCCTTTACACGGTTTCGAGGTAACTCCGTTTTTTTATATGCCGGATATTCTCGACTATAGCTACAAGGTGTACTACAACCCCATGCTGCATCCATGGGCGACGATCATCGATCCCCTGCTTTCACTGCAAGTTGAGGATGAATCGATCATATCCTCATGTTTCGCCGCTTCGGCATTTGCAATTGAATCTGTCATCTCCAGAAAAGCGAACGATTTTACGACCAACTATGCCCTGAAATGTATCGATTTGACCTTCAGACACATCAATACACTCTATCGAGATCACGGCAATACTGCATGCAGAATGCCGCTTTCGACAGCATCCCTGATGGGGGGGATAGCGTTTACCGGAGCTTTCCTTTCTGTAAGCCTGGCCCTGGCACTCGGTCTCGGATCTCTGCACGATATTCCGATTTCCAAAACGGTGGGATTACTTATCCCCCATATAATGGAATACAACCTCACGACATCAACACCAAAATATGTGCAAATGGCAAAAGTCATGGATGAAAACGTCCGGGAGATAACAGTTATTGAAGCCGCAATAAAAGCGATAGAAGCTGTACGAAAACTTTCGCTCGACATTGACGCCCCCCAAAGGATATCACAGTACGAGATATCAAAAACAGTATTCTCGAAGGCAGCACAATTGGCAGGTACCTATCCTTTTATAAGAAACACCCCCCGCCCGCTCTCGCAGGACGATCTGGAGACCATACTTATAGCCTCATTCTGATGTTTTCAGTACATTAGAAACGCAAATTACCTGTAATAAAGGAAAATTGGAACAGGGATGATACTATGGTTGCCGATCACCGGCAACCGGATGGAATGCACTTCAGGAATTACCCTGGAGAGCATTTTTCAGCTCGTCGGTTTGGAAAATCTGATCAATATCGAGAACCACAATGAAACCGGCCTCTACCTTGGCGATACCGACGATATATCTTGATGATATACCCCGCACCACAGGAGGGGGAGCTTCTATGTCGCGCGATTCAATTCGAATAACATGACTTACAGAATCAATAGCCAAACCGACTTTTTTCCCTGAAATATCAACGACGATAGCACGAAGATTTTCATTTTTATCAGAATCATCAATACCGAACTTTCTGGAAAGGTTGATGATGGGAATAACCTGCCCGCGAAGATCAATGATACCGAGAATATAATCGAGAGATTTGGGAAGTTTCGTGACCTTCGGGAGTTTCAGTATCTCCTGTACTTTGAGTATCTCAACCCCATATTCTTCTGTTCCAATTTTGAAACAGACGACCTGCATCGACGTCATCTCTTTTTTTTCTTTATTTTTCAGCATAACCAATCCCGGGATTCTAATGCATTTCGACTGAATGTACAAAATAACAGCAACGACATGTATAAAAAGTACTTTTCACCACACGATGGCATAGAATCATGTTGTCGTAATCAAGTAACATGCACACTGCGCAGAACGTTGGTATATTATAGTAATCGATTACTAATTTTCAAGTAGAATTTTATTTCTTTCACCATTTGATTTTTTTTTGAACTCTTCGCAAAGCGGAAGCTCTTTTTAAGTTTATTATACTGATACTCCAGCTTCTTAGGAGCAAAATGAATGAAATATGTCACTTACCCGGTATCTCCATTACTAAAAAACGAGATTTGCTGTTATTGGAGTCTTGAAATTGATAAAACTGAAACAGAGCTGACCGAACGAGTTTATTCGACCGGGAATCCACAACTATTGTTCCACTATGGCCCCCCCTTCATTCAACAGAGCCAAGGTGACATTCTAATACAACCGCCAGCATTGTTTTCTGGTCAATACTCAAATCACTATGATGTAACGGCTTTACCGGGCAGCGGAATGTTCGGCATCGTTTTTCATCCCTTCGGATTACGTCGCTTTATCGATTTTCCCATGGCTCTCGCCTATGATTCGGTTCTGAACTTCAGCGATATTTTCCCACTACACAAGTATATCTGCCCTATTATCATTGAAGCTGAAAACAATATTCAAAGAAGGGATATCTTCGAAGCCTTTCTGCTTAAGATCAGGATACCACATCCTTCAAAAAACTATCTTCTCAGTCAGTATGCGATCAATACTATCGCGGCCAATATCGACTGCTCGCAGGAAATTCCCCCGCTTCATCAGCTTGAACTGAGCGGGCGTCAGATTGAGCGCATGTTTCGCGACTATGTCGGCATTTCTCCGCGCTTTTTCACCAAACTTCTCAGGGTTAAGCATGCAGCTTCGCTACTCGAATCGTCGTACAAACTCACTGATATCGCATATGAATGCGGTTATTTTGATCAACCGCATTTCATTAAGACCTTCAAATCAATTACAGGATATACACCGGGTGAATATCGAAAACAAATAGAGCAGTCATTACCATTAGCAGTTTGCTGAATTTAACAAACTGCTATGAGTTACATGGATATACCGCCATTAAGCCCGGCTTATTCCGGAATAAAAGCCGACCGTAATGCGCGTTAGATTATATAAGTAAAGATTATGTATCCCCCCGTAAAACATCACAGAACTATATTTCTTTTTCGAAACAGAAACTGATTCCCGATACATAGTACCTCTGATTAGACAATGCAATAACCGGTTTTAACCAAATTCATCATCATGTCGCAATAGTACAATTTTCTGAAAGATAAACAATGTATAGTCCTCGGAAGACAATGCTTGTCTCTAATATTATATTTAAACAGGAGTGGTCAGTGAACCCGATTATTGAAGTAAACAAAGTATCAAAGTCATATTCAGGAAATCAAAAAGTACTGAAAGATGTTTCATTTACTGTCGGAAAAGGAGAAAGGCTTTCACTACTGGGTCCGAACGGTGCCGGTAAATCCACACTCATTCGCATACTATGTTCTCTGTCAACTGAGTACAGCGGAACGGTTCGAATCTGCGTAATTGAACCAGCAAAAAACTTCCATTCAATCATGCGTTACATCGGTGTTTGCGGACAAAACGACGATTTGGATCCCGATGAAACAGCGTTGCAGCACTTAATACTTCAGGCGCGACTATTTGGTTTGTCATTAAAGGATGCAAAAAAAAGAAGCGGAGAACTAGTCGAAAGTTTCAAATTAAACGAAGATGCATATAAAAAAACCAAAGAACTTTCAGGTGGTAACCGGAAACGATTACACTGCGCCCTTTCATTAATTCATAAACCGAATTTGATCTTTCTCGACGAACCGACAACAGGTATGGATCCGGAAATACGAAATGATTTCTGGAATACCCTGACTCGGGTAAACCAGGATGAGGGAACAACACTTTTTTTCTGCACTCAATATCTTGAGGAAGCGCAAAGACATGCCAAACGGACAATAATCCTCTTTGAAGGCACCATTGTGTACGATGGTGCGGTCAGTGAATTAAGCGCTATTCACGCTTCAAACGGAAATTCCAATAATCTTGAAGACGCCTATATTGAATTCATTAAAAAACAAAAAACCGAGGTATCACATGCGTCCTGAAATTAACTGTTTTCTAATTCTATTTTTTCGAAGTATTAAAAAAATAACCTGCAAACCTTTTGGAATTATAGGAGCGGTTTTTATGAGCCTGTTTTTTCTTTTTGTTTACAGCGCCGGAATAGGTGCGATTGATTTTTTACCCGAATTTAAAGGGGCCGGATATATTTCGTTTTTTTTGCCAGTTTGTCTCGTACAGATGGCAATGGGCAGTGCTGCCGGTGCCGGTGGAACCCTCATTGATGATGTCAGAAACGGATATTTCAGAAGAATAGTTCTTTCCCCGATTGCACGATCTTCTCTCATTATGGCTCCCGTGCTCGCGGACGGCTTTGCCATAATCATTACGTCATCGGCATTCATCGGCATCGCTGTTTTGAGCGGAGTACCGCTCCAGTATGGCCTGTTAAGTTATATTGGGATAGTTTTTCTTAATCTGCTCTGGGGCTTATCATTGTCAGCCATATCCGCCGCAATTCTCGCTAGAACAGGAAACAATAGCACCGCGTCTCTCGTAACAACAACAGCGTTTACCTTATGTTTTCTGACAACAGCCTTTCTGCCAAAAGAACTGATACGTGCCAAATGGTTGCTGCTTGTATCTGCAATTAATCCGGTCACCTATTTCATAGAAGCGATGAGGGCTCTGCTTTCAGGTACTTCGGCCCACATAAACACATATTATGCCCTGGGAATAGGCTTGATTTTACTGACTTTATCATTCGCATTCAGTCTCATGAGTACAAAAAAACTTTTTGTATAGCTTGATTTATGATTTTTTTTCATGATTAACTGAATTGATAATATTCACTTTGCATATTTATCAATTCACAATGCAAATCACATTTTTGCTGGACATATGAATAATATGAAAACTCATAGCACTGTAATGTACGAATTTTTTACAATGCCTGATTGAAGTTTAACTGTCTGGTAAAACAGTAATATAAGCAAGACAGCAGGTAGTATTTAGTAAAAGCCGATAGTTAAGTATAACGAGGTTTTCATGCTGGCAAAAAGAGTTATTCCCTGTCTTGATGTGAAAGAGGGCCGGGTTGTAAAGGGAGTTAATTTCATCGATCTTATCGATGCCGGTGACCCTGTTGAAAACGCACGATTCTATGACACCGAGGGTGCCGATGAACTTGTGTTTCTTGACATAACTGCATCATCTGATAAACGTAACATCATTTTGGATATGGTCAAAAAAGTTGCCGAAACGGTCCATATTCCATTCTGTGTCGGCGGCGGTGTTCGCAGCGTCGATGATATCCGCATGCTGTTGGAAAATGGTGCTGACAAAGTTTCTATTAACAGTGCGGCAATACAAAATCCGTCACTGATAACCGAAGCTTCCCGTCTATTCGGTTCCCAATGTATTGTTGTGGCAATTGACGCAAAACGCAATGGCGGCGAATCATGGAATGTTTTTTTAAATGGCGGTCGCACAGCAACCGAACTGGATGCTGTTGACTGGGCTTCCCGTGCAGAGACACTGGGGGCTGGAGAACTGCTTGTTACCAGCATGGATCGGGACGGAACTAAAGTCGGATATGATATTGAACTGACCAGAGAAATTTCGCGAAGTGTTACTATTCCCGTAATAGCCTCGGGTGGTGTCGGAACTATGGAACACCTTTACGAAGGCCTTGCCATCGCAGAGGCTGATGCAGTGCTCGCAGCCTCTATTTTTCACTTCCGCGAACACTCAATCGGAGAGGTAAAGGAATATCTAAGCTCGAAAGGGGTTCCGGTCAGAAGACTGTAATTGCTGCACTTAAAATACCCGTTTACATTGAAATTACAGAAGAAAAAGAACCACAAAGATCAACAAGAGTACGATAGCAGTGACCAAACCGATTATCATCGGCAATGTTGAGGAATTCTTGGTTTCTTCGGGCTCAATAACAGACTGAAAGGCCGGATCAAGCGCAACTTTAATATTGCCCTCCTCTTCCATTACCCGTACAAGGATACCCTTCGCGATTATTGCAAAAATTTTATAGCCTACCCCGTCGATATAAACCGAAGATTTCACTCTGGCCGGAATCGGACTGATATGCTTTTGTTCTTCATCGTAAGCATTGAAAGCCTTCGCGATCTCGATCGCCTGCGGATTTTGATCCACAATTGATATCATTATCTTATCACCGGGAACAATCAGCGAGATGTGTTTTCCCTTTATCGGAGAAAGAACGAGCGCCCCAGTGAGAATAAGTTTAACTCCGTTGACACCCACCTCGGGATCACGTGTCTCTGGCGCAATTTTATCACCGGTTCCATCTTCAACCTGCTCCGGTTTTTTCTTCAGGCTGATTTTTTTTGATGTCGTGGACTCGAGTTCAACCTGCAATGACGATGTCTTTTGAAACTCAAGATCCACTTCAATACGCTTAAGTTCGACGGAATCCTGCATAAAACGCTGGAAAACATACAGTATTTGAGTAGTATCGTTTTTATCCATCAAACGCGATAGTTCACGACTGAAAACAATGGTAAAACCTTTATGAAATTTGTCGGCGAAATCATTGTTAACACGCGAAGATGCGGAGGAATTTCTTGCGTTTACGATCTCCTTTTCAAACATACGCCAGTCATCACGATGATTAAGCGATTCAATCTGATAATCAGGAGAAACGGCAAAAAGGGCATGTTCCAGCGAATTATAGACTTTATTGAAGAAAAGCAGAAAAACCCCATAAAGAGAGGATGATGAGAATTTTCCCTTAATTGCAATTACATCCTGATAGGAATTGGCCACCATTTTCTTGGCCTTTTCCATATCGCCGCCGACATAATGCAGCGCGATATCTATTTTTTTCGCCTGATCTCCCAATGATGAGTAGGCATTATCATTATTTTCCAAAGCAGCACCCGGTCAGAGTTTATTCACAACGGCTCTCATTCGATCCAATATACGTACCCGATTTATCGGTTTGAGGATGTAATCGGCCGCCCCGAGTTTAAGAATATCCTGCAAAACGCCCTTCGTCGTGTCTTCGCTGATAAAAACGACTTTTGTCTTATACTTTTTCTCATTCATTTGAAAAATGAGGGCATAGCCATCAAGAACAGGCATATCCAAAGCGGTCGTAACGATATCAACCGCTCCATTAAGACGGTCAAGAACCTTTAACGCCTTATCACCGTTTTCCACATCGGCAATGACATCATACTCTTCTGATTCAAGAATCTGAATAATTTGCTTACGCTGAAAATCAGACGGCTCAGCAACAACCACCTTTACATGAGTGCCGTCACTTTTTACCCCGTGGGGATTTTTGGTATTCAAACTGGGAAAATCATGTCTGCTTTTCATATATCAGAAAACCTGGTAAGTAATTCATGGCTGCGCACAGCCTTGCCCGAATATATCTTTATCGCGGGTAAAATGTCAACAATTATACTCAATTCTCTTATCCCGTTATAAATGCTTGTACCGCGATATAAATTAACCGTCTTTTGTGCTGTAAGCACCAGTTATTCCGTATAGACCCATATGCGCTTCATTACACATATTTTTTTCAGCCCATGGAGGTTGATTTTCGAGATTGCCTTGACTGAATAAATTTTTGATTTATAATGTCATTGCTTTTCAAGTTAAGGAACAAATAGAAGATTGATCAACCAAAAATTGATATAAGCAGCAGTGCCAGTTTAGTTCATCAGTCGCAAGTATTCGGGCATGGGACTGCCCTCTTTGAGAATGATTGCAGAGCAAATTAGTAATTCGTTTCCTTACACACCGATTTATCAGTTACCGACCAGTTGAAACCATTGAATTCTATCATTATTGAAATGATTAAACATCGTCATTCTCTTGAACTGGAGTTACTATTCATAAGGTGTATCGAGTAGAACTTAATGCATTCAAAAATCAAGTGTATGTAACGTTACTAGTTGATGGGAAACTGAATTTTAAGACTGCACACTGGGGTTCCTGTTATGGAAGTATTTAATAATGAGGTACTGAGAGAACTCGACTCATTCCTTGAAAGACATGAACATCTGATATTAACCACTCATGAAAGCCCCGATCCTGACGGTCTCGGAGCCGAGGTTTCACTTTATGAGCTTTTGCGGAATATGAACAAAAAGGTTTTCATTGTTAATGGAGATCCACTTCCAAGAAAATATGCTTTTATGGATCCCGAAGGACTTATTCAAACCGCTTCTTCTTTCCCCTTACCAGACGACATTTCAC
>JAEWVL010000013.1 GCA_023396665.1 Spirochaetota bacterium | reverse complement strand
GGTTCAACGTGTATCAGCATGTCCTTGAAGGCCACCCGTTTGGCGAGATCCTTTCCGGCCTGGCTGTCGTTGAGATTATAGGCTTTCTTGTGCGATTTTGACGCGAATATGACATTCGGACTGCCGTAAGATGATATTCTTGTGTCGCCGCTGTTTATATTGAACTGGATGATGGTCAGTGAAATCATCGAATGAAGGCCGTGTACTATTTTTTCCACGCGTTCGAGGCTGAACTTGATCAGGCTCGAGGGAGCGAACTTCGGTGATGAATTTGTGCGCACAATCGTGCGAATGGACGCACCGATGAATGAGGATTGCGCGTCATATCCTCCTATCGAGCACAATACAATCTGATACACGGATTGACTGATGTTGAATGCGTCGATGAAATTGCCCGACATCAGATCGGCCGGCAGATACACCGATGAGATGTCAAGGGTCGATATGCTTGTGAATTTCGGAAACAGACGTGCCTGAAACTCACGCAGTTTCAGAAGTTCGCTCCTGAAGCGCTCCTGAGAAGCGAGATAGGTCATCGTCGATATTGATGCAAGATTGACCGCAATAAAAGAGAAAATGCGTCCCGTGGACACGGTGATTTCACTGTGTGCCTGCAGAACAAGATACAACTCGGCACAGTCAGTCTCCAGTTTTTCTATCCGGTAGTGTATTGGTTTTTTCGGTGTTTCCGCCGCCGGCGTCGGTGCCGCACTTGCGCTTTGCTCTTCCGGTTTTGTTTCTGCGGGTAATTCCTGAGGGCCTTCGCTCGCCGGTTTTTCCGGGGCGGCCAAGATCTCCATCGTACCGGTTTTGGCCGTGGAAAAGGTTTTGAGCAGTACATCCCAATTGGGCTGCCAGTAAGTGCTTTCTTTATCGGCTTTGTGTTCAGTCAAAAGCAACAATCTGCTTTGCTCCAGAGAATAAAGAGCTATGTATTCAATTGCGGCAAATTCCGGCAGCAGTGAATATGACGCGAAAGCGGAGCTGTAATCTTTAATCATGCAAGTATCTCTTATTGAGCCTTTAGAGTGCAGACTTGCCGTAAATCTGATACATACGGGCTTTATCAGATTTACGGCAAGCCAACCATACGGACTATTTTCAAAAAAATACTGAAGCAATGCAACAATTTCAAAGAACAATGTGTGAATATGAGAAATCAGTTCGGATTATTTGAGATTTTTGAGTGCGGAAAGAGCATATAATTTATTGTTAGTGATGAATTCCCTGAGTTTTTCGAGTTGTTCGGCGCTTTCGGAATCGGCGGCTGCAATCTCAAGAACAGGTCCGTTCCAGCGAAACCAGATGTTATGCAGGTTGGTGAAATTCACCGGTCCGGAAAGTGCGCTCAGATGACGTGTCAGCTCCACATGATTCTCCTCTCCGCTCAACCAGGACACCTTCGGTTTTGCCAGTATCATGGAGGCCCGGCGAAATCCGTAGCGGGGGGCGTCGTCGCTTCGACTGCCCACGATTACGATATCCATTGCACCAAGGCGAAGATCGTATCCGAGCAGACGAAGCTCTTTTCGAAAAGCGATGATTTGCGCCTTAATCTCATGCAATCCCGTTTTGGTGTTAGTTCCGGCGTTAAGATCGCGGCGCCATTTTCTAAGCCTGCTTTCGTATTCATCGAAAAGGGAAAAACGTTTTAAAAACCTCTCGGTGTCGTTGAGCAGGGTCCAGGCCTGCGCAAACTCTTCCTTGAATAATGCGAGCTTCGATATTGAAGACAAGAAACCGCTCATAAAATCACCGGTGATGAGGGATAGGTATTCTACGCACTGCAAAACAGTTCATTGTCCGCATAACCCTGTGATGAAGCGGACAGTCTACATCGACAATCGGCACAGTTGTAACATTTCGCATTAGCTCAAGCAAGTGCAAATAATCATACCAGGCAACACAGTTTTTGACAATAATCGATAAAAATTGTTTCATAATGATACGAGAACATGTGAATACGGTTTTTGCTGTTACACAAGGCAAGAGTGCTGAACAGCTGGTATCCTTTATCTGCGAAGAGTCTCCCGGCCTTATCATCAAAAAAAGTCCTGCCGGCCGGTTAATGCCGAAGATGCAAACGAAGGCAAAGAGCGAATCATTTTTTTGTATCACAAAAGTAAAAGAATTGATTTCTATTGCCCTCTTCAGATAAAATTGACGAATATTGTTCTTTCAATAAAAATTCATATGAGTAAACAACCGGGAACTGTGGCGGATTACGAGCGATCCGGATCCTGCATCGTTATTAATCGGAAGCAGTCGGTGTTCGACTTGTAGTAATTGAATGATAGGGTTCCCGGCCGATAATAGTGTAAGTCTGTTCCCTGCTTATCGACAAAAAATCGAATCATGTTTTTTTTTGGCAGCGCGGGAAAGAAGTTTTTCTCACTGCCCTTATAAACCAATCAGAAAGAGGAAAGACCTATGCCCGTTGCCTGTAAAATTAAGGAATCCATTGTGGCATCGTCAATGATACGACGAATGTTCGAAGAAGGTATTGCCCTTCGTAAAGAAAGAGGGGATGATAAGGTTTTCGATTTTACCATCGGTAATCCGGATTTGAATCCGCCTGAGGCCTTTTATCAGGCGGCACAGCAGCAGGTTCAGGATCGAACCCCGGGTGTTCACGGTTACATGCCGAATGCCGGTTATGATTTTGCCTGCGCGGCAATGGCGAAGCGCTGTTCCAGAGAGCACGCCGTCGATTGCAGCGCGGCGAACATTGTGATGACCTGCGGTGCTGCCGGCGGACTGAACGTTGTTTTCAAAACAATTCTCAATCCCGGAGAGGAAGTGATCGTTCTTGTTCCCTTCTTTGCAGAGTATTCTTTTTATATCGCGAATCAGCAGGGGGTCATGGTTACTGTCGCGACCAACGATGATTTCTCGCTCAACGTCGATGCGATTCGCTCGGCCATTAACGAGAAGACCAGAGCGGTACTGATCAACACACCGAATAACCCGACCGGCAGAATATACGATGAAGCTTCGCTGAACGAGCTGTGTTCGCTTCTTCAGTCATACCACGAGAAGGGACAGACAATATATCTTGTTTCAGACGAACCCTATCGTGAGGTTATCTTTGACGGTGCAGTCGTTCCGCCTCTGTTGAATCGTTACAGTGAGTCTTTCTGTGTTACCTCCTTTTCGAAGACACTCTCTCTCCCGGGAGAGCGTATCGGCTATATCGCCCAGTCACCCGCAATGAGCGATCAGGGCGAGGTGATGAACGGGCTCATCATGTGTAACCGCATTCTCGGGTATGTGAACGCCCCCGCTTTTGCACAACGCGTGGTAGCTTCCATCTTTCAGGAGAGAGTGAACATAGAACCCTATGTCAAGCGCAGGGAACTTTTCATAAAGGTTCTGGACGATGCCGGTTTGCAGTACTGCAAACCGCAGGGGGCCTTCTATTTCTTTATAAAATCGCCCTGTGATGATCTTGTGTTCGTGGATCAACTGAAAAAATTCGGTATTCTCGCTGTTCCCGGCAGGGGATTCGGCCTGAAAGGCTACATACGCATCGCCTTTTGCGTGCCGGCCGAGAAAATAATCGCATCAGCACCCTTGTGGATTGAAGCGGTAAAAACGCTGCAGGTTTGAATGAAATTCCGGCCGGCTCTACGGATGAGATTCGGCCAGAAAATATAAAGCAGTTTTTGGAGGAGATTGTGTACGCTTATTCTATTACACAAAAAATTCTTAGCCTTGGCGCCACCTATGAGGTTCGTCAGGAAGGAAGCAACGAAGTTGTCATGACCGCAAAAGGGAAATTGCTTTCGTTCACACCATCGCTTACCCTGGTAGAAGGGACCGAAGGCGCTCTTCTTGCAACGCTGAAAGGGAATTTTCTGAAGACAAACTTTAGCGTTTTTGATGCGAACAACAACCAGCTTGCAGTCGTCAAGTTCTCCCTGATGTCTACATTCGTAGCCTTCTTTATGAACTTCACCCTGACAATCGGCGAAACGGTTTATAAGATCAAAAGAGATCTTCTTGTTTTGCGCTTTTCTGACGGAACAAAAGAAGTTCCGCAGAACATCGAAATCGCAAAAAAAGTCGGCTTCAAGGACAAGTTTTCAGTTGTTGCTAACGAAGCCATCGCCAAAGAAGTCGCGATTCTTACAGCTGTTACTGTCGATCAGAAATTTTTTGAAGGAAAGTAATCGGGATAATTCTTCGAGTACCCTAATCAATTGTGCGTCAAACAAAACTGATGCATGCAAAAAACCCTGCCTGTGCAGGGTTTTTTATTTTTAAGTAGTAAAAGTCTGTTTTGCAAATTTACCGCTGTCATGGCGATTCAATTATTTCGAGGTACGACCTTAGCCGATTAATTCCGATTGAAGAGCAGTGAAGTCTGCTCTTGTCAGGTGAAATTTATACGATCATCCTTTCAGAAAAAGCCGGCTATCATCGGCAGGTGAACACCGCAGACTCTTAAAATATATATCAGAGATACCGACATAATGATCGTCGCCGCAAACAGCAGCAGCATAGAAGCGGTGTCAAAGGAAGTGGCGGGCGAGCGGGTCATGATAAAGACCGCATGAGCGTAAAGATTCTGCGCGAAGAGCTCGTTCAGAGCCAGAACGACGATCACCAGTACTCCGGTGAAAAAGGCGCAGAGAAGAAACCCCGTGTCGGCCGGTGAGAAAGAAAACGGTGCGCCTCCGACAAGATCGTGAACAAACAGAATCAGCGATTGTTTTCCCGTGTAAGAGAGAAGCAGAAAAAGAACCATCGAAGCGATAATGCTTGCAACGAAGGTCACGAAAAAGGTGATTTTTGCGAACAGCAGGCGCAGGCTCAGAATTATGACCGAGAAGAACGGGAAAAATAACCATTCCTGCTTCAGAAAAATCATAAAATTCTCAAAGTGATCGCGGGGATAACGGGAGGCCGAGGCGATATAAGTGGTGACATAATTGCCCGTTAACAGAAGAATAAAGGCGATCAGTGATAAAAAGATGAACACCGGAAAAAGAATGCCGCCTGCGAGAACACCCCACTCCTGAAGAAAATATATCGGGAAAAGCAGAAACAGGGGGATACAGCAGCAGAACATGGAATACAGCAATATCGTGATGAAATCATCGGTGAAATCAAAATGAATGTGATTGTAATCGACAGGACTGCCCTTGTGAGAAAATTTATAGAAATTGATTTTTGCAACATAGTAGTGCATGAGATTTCTCGAGAAGAGAAGAAAGAAGGCGGCGAAAAACAGAAGAAAAAGGGATAGTTGCCGGTGAGACAGAAAAAATTCGGGGTGTTTAAGAGTTGCCGCGATCGACACCGAAACGACAAGCACGAGAAAAAGATAGAACATCAGCGCGACACTTATGCCCCGTATCGAGAAAAAAACGGGAATCGACGAGAAGAGATTTTTCCAGTTTGTAAATTCAACCGGAGAAGATTGTGCTTCGGCCGGGACTGTCAGATCCTGCGATGAGGGGCTGACACTGATCTTGTGGGCGCAGTGCTGGCAAAAAAAATAAAATTTTCTGTTTGCTACCTTGTCATCGGAAATCGAATGAATATGGCCGCATTGTGTGCATCGAATGTTCATTCTGTAGCCTCTTGCGCTTTTGAAGTATCGTTCCCGAAAGACTGAGCCTCTGTTGCGGAAAACATCGCTGAATCAAAGCGCGCGCAATGTTCCCGGGGAATGGATCTACTCTATAAAAATATATTTCACGATGTCAAGCGGGAACTTGTATTTGAGCTACCATGTGCTTCATCTATGAATTCAGGGAGCGGCTCACCGTTCTGCCGGAATAAAGGGTTGACGTCAGATCTGTTTCCCCCTTGACTAAGCCGATACAAACGCGGTACTGATGATTGCTGTGCCATTGCTGTCAGGATGTACACGTACAGGAAAACAGATATGAAGATAACACGATTGAAAGATCTGACGAAAAACGAGATCGACAGGCTCATGTACCGTTTCGGGGATGATTTTAACAGGGTGATCACAGATGTCGCCGCCCCGATATGCGAGGAAGTGCATAAAGACGGCGATGCTGCGGTAAAAAAATATACGGCGAAATTTGACAGGGTAGAGCTCTCCGGTGTTACCGCCTCGAAAGAAGAGATCGAGCAGAGCTTTCGTGAGTGCCCGAAAGATCTGATTGCCGCCTTTGAGCAGGCAATCACCAATATCCGCGAATTTCACGCAAAACAGCGCCGTGAAAATATCGACTATACGCGTCCCGACGGCTCCCGTTTCGGCATGCTGTATCAGCCGATCGACTCGGCGGCATTGTACGTTCCGGGGGGAACTGCGGCCTATCCCTCATCGGTAATGATGTGTGTCATTCCAGCTCAGCTCGCCGGCGTTAAGAATATATCGCTTATCACGCCTCCCGCCAAAAACGGCTCAGTTCCACTTGCGACCGCCGCGGTGTGTCGTATGCTCAACGTTGAAACAATCGTAAAATCGGGCGGGGCTCAGGGCATTGCCGCCGCCGGCTTCGGTACGGCCAGCGTGCCAAAGGCGGAACTCGTCGTCGGTCCCGGCAATATTTATGTGACTGCGGCAAAGAGCTATCTTTTCAGCAGGGGCGTTATTCAGATTGATTCTCTCGCGGGTCCCAGCGAGATGCTCGTCGTTGCCGATGCGGCGAACGATCCCGAATGGCTTGCCTATGACATGCTTTCCCAGGCCGAACACGATCCGCGTTCCATCGCGATACTGGTGACAGATAACCGTGAATTTGCTGAAAAAGTTGTTTCGTTCATAAATGCCGATCTTGCAGCAGGCGGCGGGCGCCATGAAATAAAGGTAAAGGCGATAGAGAACAGCGAGGTTGTTGTGACCGATACCATAGAAGAAGCGATTGATTTCGCCTCGGCCTACGGCCCGGAGCATATGCAGCTGATGGTTGAAGAACCGATGCGCTTTTTAGATCGTGTTCGAAATGTCGGATCACTGTTCATCGGACCCTGGTCGCCGGTTGCGGTAGGCGATTACATATCGGGAACGAATCATATTCTTCCGACAGGGGGAGCGGCGAGATTTTCGTCGGGGCTTTCTGTCGAGACCTTTTTGCGGCGCACCAGCTGGCAGAACATCAGCAGAGAGGGCCTGCAAAGCTACAGAAAAAATCTCATGACCATCGCCCGTGCTGAAGGGTTTGACGATAAACACGGCGGGTCTGTGGAAATAAGGTTTTCAAAATGAAATACTCGGTCAATCTTCATCTTCAGATCAAACGCAGTTTTATAGCGTCGGTAATCAACCGGCTTTATGTCTCGGGCTGCTCTGTCAACAGGCTTGAGCTTGAGAAAAAAGACGAATCGGTAGAGACGTATACAATTGATGTTGTGTACTCAGACGACGCCCTCTTCAATAATCTGGTAACGGAACTCAAAAGCGATGAGAAAAACGTGCTTGCATTCGATTACCACAATATTCTCGAAGAAAAGATACAATCCCGACTGATTTCGGTATCCTCAGAGATTGAATTCAAGAATGATGAAGAGTATGACATCTACCACCGCGGCGCTTATGATTATCTCGAGCGTAAGATTCATTCGGGTATCGACATAAGAAACCTTATTTTGTCAAACATCTGTCTGGCTTCGTTTCTGAAAGCGACGAGCGACGAAAAGTCCCGGCAACTTGCCTATATCGAAAACGAAAAGAATGTCGGCATCGTGGCGAAGTTCACCGGCTTCAACGCCTACCCGATGGTAATGACCTATAATCTGATCGACGATCTGCCGAAACTGCTGCAGTTTACCGCATACAGTTTCAGGATTATGCGCATCGGCTATCTTGATGACAATGATGATCCATCGATCTATACCGAGCTTTTCGATACGGTGCAAACGCCGCTGCTCTCGTATAACACCGATGAAAGAGTAATCAAGATGCTCAGCGCGGTGCTGTATTCGATACGTGTAAACCGCAAAAAAAACGATGATGTGAATGTGGGGATATTCGGTCTCGATTCAGCCGCAGCCCGCCTTACGAGAATAATCCGTTCAAACAGCAGCGCAAAGGTGCTCGGTTATGACGACAACGAATCGAGCATGATGGTCTTCGAAGAATACGGCGGACTCGCAACGACCGCCGAGAATATTGCGGCGAATTGCGACCTGCTTCTCGTATGCCGCGATCTGGAGGATGATGTCGCGCTCAAGCGGCTTCGTCCGGGGATCGCGGTCGTTTCCTCGCATCTTTCCGAACATAATGACTACTTCTCAAAAGTTTCGGTGTTGCGCTCGTTTCACCGCTTTGATCAATGGGATACCTCTGTACTTCTTCCGGGGCTGCTTTCGGGTCTAGCCAGATCCGGCAAGATGGCGATCAGCGACGATGTGATATTCAAAATAGCATCGTATATTGCCGGGCTTGACAATCTGCATATTTTTCCGTCGGTCTTCAGCGACGTGCATGCCAGAATCGGGGAGATTGTCTGCGCCGAATAGGACGCTTCGTATAATCCCCCCTTTTTCGACAAACCGAAAAGCGGCGACTTGTGTCAAAAGTCTGCCGGCTTTTCAATAGCTTATTCGGTGCGGCTTCGTTGAAGACCTTGCGCGATGAAGTGTCAAAAAAATTGTTTTCCGCTGCCTCTTCTTTGTAAAAGGATTGAAAAACAAAACACACTGAACTATACTAGCAGAATCTGTGTGTACGCTTGAAAAAAAAAGACCGGCACTTCAGGCACCATGTTGCAAAACAAGGGGACCCGGTCGTGTTTCGCGTGCGGGTCTGTTTTCCAGCAAACGGCGAAGAGATAAGGGATGGCAAAAGTTACACGGGATTCGCATGCAATCAAAATCAAGTTCTGGGGAACCAGAGGATCCATACCGACGCCCGGTAAATATTTTATCAAATACGGCGGAAACACGCCCTGTGTTGAAATCAGGTGCGGCGACACCATTCTGATTTTTGACGCCGGTACGGGTATGCGCGAACTCGGCGCCTCGCTTTTGCATGAATTCGGCGGTACACCCCGGGAATATCATATTCTCATCAGTCATACCCATTGGGATCACATTCAGGGCTTTCCTTTTTTTTCAATGGCCTATCTTCCCGGAAACAAGGTGAATTTTTACGGCGGAAACGGCGTCTCGACGCTTGAAAATCTGATCTTCGGGCAGATGGACAGGGAATATTTTCCCGTAACGCTGTTTGAACTGGCTTCGGAAGTCACCTTTCACACGCTTACCGATAATCCCTTCAAAATAAATGATGTTACGATATACTATACGCATCAGATTCATCCTGCGCTCTCGCTTGGATTCAGACTTGAATACAAGGGTAAAACCGTCGTCTATGCGACCGACAGTGAAATTGCAGAAGATCCCGATATCGCACGCGGTAACGAGAAGAACGTGGGTAATCTCATAAAAAACGCCGATGTGCTGATAGCCGATTGCCAGTATACGAAAGACGAGTATCAAAGCAAGATCGGATGGGGTCACACTTCCATTGAAAAAGTGGTTGAGATAAGCAATGCCTATAACGTAAAAAATCTCTTCGCGTTTCATCATGATCCTCTGCGAACCGACGAGCAGGTTGATATCATGCTGTATAACGCGAATCGTCTGGTGAAACCCCCGCTCAAACTTCATGGTGCGAGAGAAAAATCGACAATTTATCTGTGATCAGCCTGCACAAAACCCATACGTACAACGAGATCATTC